>CAXMNO010000330.1:0-8580 GCA_964194655.1 uncultured Acidimicrobiia bacterium | reverse complement strand
GAAAACCGTGCCTGGGCTGCAAGGCTTGCAAAGGGCAAACGTGTCCTGGACTGCTATAGCTTTACCGGGGGTTTTGGCCTTCAAGCAGCTATCGCAGGGGCGGAGAAGGTGACGCTGCTCGACCGCTCGGAGGGTGCGCTTGCCATGGCCGAGCGTTCGGCTGCGGCCAACAATGTCGCCGATATTTGCAGATTTAATCGCGGCGATGCGTTCAACCGCCTTGAGCTGCTCGGCCGGCGGGGGGAGACATTCGACCTCGTAATTTGTGACCCGCCGGCATTCGTGAAGGCGAAAAAGGACTTACCGCGCGGATCTAAGGCTTATCGGAAACTGGCACGCCTTGCGGCAGCGACCGTGAAGCCAGGCGGAATATTGGTTATTTGCTCGTGCTCCCACCACATGGAGGCAGGCAACTTTCTTTATCAAGCCCATAGGGGATTAAGCGATGCCGGCCGGTCGGCGCGCGTTCTGCGCCAAGGGGGTGCGGGGCCTGACCATCCCCTCCACCCGGCCCTGCCGGAAAGCGGTTATCTAAAGGCATTATTCCTCGCCCTTGATTGAATGAACTCCCGCTGCCTCAAGGTGCAGTTATAACGAAGCGCGCGCGCAAACCCTCGGCAAGGGTTAGCATGATTGGGGAAAGGTTAGGCGCAAGTGTCGTAACGGCCCAGCTCTCAAGCCCGGCAATTGCCGGACTGCGCGCGTCAATAGGTGAGAATTTCACATCCACGATAAATCCACTTCCAACGAAAGGCCCGATTACAACGCCGTCGGTATAGCCGCTGATCCAGCGGTGCTGCATGGAAATTCGCTTGTCTTCAATCAGATATTGGTCGCCGCCTCTCTCGGGCTCATCCTCGACCAACACCCGCGGCATGATCCCTTGAAAATCTAAGGATCGGGTGCGCGCAAATTCAATGACCAGCCCTGACTTTCCCCCGCGATTCCCGCCCTTACCGTCGTCATAAATGACGACGAGGACCAACCCCTCCTTCGATTCGATGAAGAAGAGGTGCGAACGATCGCGCGTAAGGTCGAAATCGCCCTGGGATTTGCTGCCGCGATATCGATAGAGTTCAGCTGCGTCCTTGCCGGTTACGCTCGCCTCGAAACGGCCGAGAGGATGCGCCTCAAAGTCACCCAGCCCCGGGGCGCTTTCCTGGAAAACCTGGATTTCAGCGGCATGGCTATTTTCGACAAGAGACGGCCAAGTGAGGATCGCCAATAAGGCGATGGAGACTTTCGTCAAACGCGGCATTTTTTTCTTGCGGATAGCCGCCACACCAACCCTATCCGCGTGGCTTCGGTTCGAAGTTTTACTTCTTACCTTCGCCCATAGCCCTCGCATCGCAAGCTCCACCCCACAGGCGCTCGCGGCCGTGCTTCAGTCCGAGCGCCCCGATAACGTTAGCCGGAAGATAGTTCCTCCCTCATCCGAACGAACAAGACTTATGTCGCCACCGTGCGCGCGCATGATGTCCTGAGCGATCGCAAGGCCAAGACCTGTGCCGCCCTTACGTCCCGACCCCGCAAAGGGCTTAAAGAGGTTATCGCGCGCGCGTGGCGGCAAACCAGGGCCGTTATCTTCGATTTCAATTGCCAAATCTGGCAGAGGCGAGGTCGTGCGCACCCTTACCTCTGAGCTACCAACCTCCAAGGCGTTATGAAGCAGATTGTGGAATACCCTGAAGAGCTGTTCGCGGTCTGCCTCAATCTCCAGCTCGGGCGGGAGTTCGTTTTGTATCTGAGTACTGCGGGTTTCCCCCTCCTCGGTCACGGCCAAACCTTCGGCAACCTCATCGATGAAGTCCTTAAGGCCAAAATTCTCCTTCTCTAGATAGAGGGGCCCTTCGCGGCTGTAGTTCAATGTTTGCGCACACAGACTCACCGCCCGGTTAATTGAGGACAGGAGCGGCGAGGCCAGGCGGCGGACATCGGGATCATCGCTTCCCGTCAAACGGTCGGACATAAGAAATGCGGTTGAGAGAATATTGCGCAGATCGTGATTAATTTTGGTAACCGCGATACCCAAGGCGGCAAGACGTGTCTTCTGCAAGAGAGCCGCGCGCAAGCCTTCTTGCATCGCACGAAGCTCCTGCTCTGCCAGCCCCATTTCATCATCACGCGCAGACGGGACCAAGTCCCTTGAAGCATCCTCCGGATTTCGGCGAAAGCGCACCATCGAGGTGGTAATACGCCGCATCGGACGAACCAGAAGACGGTGAAGGCTCAGATAGACGAATGCGGCTGTAAAGAGCGAAATAACGAGCGATAGCCCCAGAATACGACCCGAATAGTCGATCATTTCCGTACGCATCGGCCCTTCAGACAGCACAACCTCGACCAATATATTCGGATCTTTGGGCGAAGGTCCAACCGCACGAATGATCCGTGATCCATCGCTCGCCAATGTCACAAAGGCATCGCGAATAAGGCCAAAAAATGTGCCGTCGCGCAGATCGAACGATACGACCGTCTTGCCCGGCTTTTCGATCATCAGCATCAAACGGCCGCTATCGGGCCTTTGCATTGAAACCGCGTAGGCGCCGACGTGATCCATCAGCTCGCCCGCCATTTCCTCGCTAACGGCGCGATTGGGCGTTGCCTCCAATGCCAACATGGCAAGGTGAGCTGCGGCCAGGCGCGACTCCAAATAGACCAGCCGAAAACGCCCGATTGACGGGCAATAGATCAAGACCTCGGCCAGCATCACGAAGGCAACGGTCAAAACCAGCAGCTTGGCAGACAAGCTTCTGGTTAATGGCGGCAACGAGAATTTCGCGACTGGGTGCGTACTAGACATAGTCGCCTTATATCACGACTTTTCGTATGCGCGCAGGTTCGATCAAGCAAATTTCAACAAAAAATTTACAAGGCGCTTAGTCCCCCGACCAAAGAGCTTTTCTGTATAAAAGCTCCCTGCAGCGCGCTTACCGGCCTCACTCAACGTTGGATAAGGTGCGACAACGCCCGCCATGGCACCGATTTTCATCCCCTGCGAAATTGCCAGCGTCCAAGGGTGGATCAACTCCCCCGCGTGCGCACCCAATATCGAGCACCCTAGGATTCGCCCACGCTTATCAGTAATGACTTTGACCAGCCCGGTGGTATTTCTCTCAGCCCGTGCGCGGTCATTCTCGGCAAAGGGCCAGCGCAAAATACGGATTTCCTTGCCTTGCTTACGCGCTTCTTCCTCACCCCATCCAACGTGAGCCAGTTCCGGCTCGCTATAGGTCACCCAAGGAATCGCATTTTCGTTCGTCTTCGCCGGCAGGCGGAAAAGCGCATTTCGAATAACGATGCCCGCGTGATAGCCAGCGACATGCGTAAACTGAAACCCACCCGCAACGTCACCGGCCGCGAAAATTCGCTTATTTGAAGATCTTAGGCGTTTGTCGACCGTAATGCCCGCGCGGTCATACTCTACCCCCGCTTTTTCCAAATCCAGCCCATCAAGATTTGGACGCCGCCCAGCGGCTAGCAGCAAATGTGAGCCCTCAACCTTCTCTTCCTTGCCATCACGCTCCAACAGTACGGCCACGCCATTGGCCGTTTTTTCTACACTTACGACTTTGCTCTCTTCATAGAGAGCAATCCCATCGCTCAAGAATCGCGTGCGGAGCTGATCGACCAGTTCCTGGTCATCCTTGGGCATGATCGTGAACATTTCAGCGATGCTGACGTCGGCGCCGAGGTTGCGAAAAGCCTGCCCGAGCTCGCAGCCAATCGGCCCACCACCAATGATGATCAAATGGCGGGGACGCTCTGTTAGATCAAAAACTGTCTCGTTCGTTAGATATTCGACATCAGCCAAGCCTGGGATTGGCGGCACCAAGGGGCTGGAGCCTGTTGCCACAACGAATCGCTTTGCTGATATCAGCTTGCCACCAGCCTCAACCTCTTGCGGCCCGGTAAAGCGCGCACGCGCCTGGATGACACGCACGCCGAGCCCTTCGAACCGCTCGACCGAATCGTGCGGCGCGATCCCCGCAATCACCCCATGAACATGATCGTGAACGGCTTGGAAATCGATTTCAGGGTCACCGCAGGTGATACCGAATCGCGTAGCCCCCTCGCCCGCCTTTGCGGCCTTGCCCGCTGCTAACAGCGACTTTGAAGGGATGCAGCCATAATTCAGACAGTCGCCGCCCATCTTGTGCCCTTCGATGAGGATCGTATCTGCGCCCATCTGCGAGGCACCTGCTGCGATCGACAAGCCCGCAGAGCCAGCGCCAATAACACAGATATCGCATGTCAGATGTTCGGACATGAGGCCACTCCTTTATCACTTGCAGGCATCACTTACCGGCGAAGCCTATGTAGCGCGGTCGGAATAGGGATTAGATCACTTCGTTTGAATCTTCGGCTTTGTTCGATTTTTGCGACTTAAACTTCTTATAAATCACCGGCAGCGATGCAAGCACGATTAAACCGATCAACGGTAAAATATGCTGTGGTTCGAAGATAATGGCACTCAGCGCGGGTGGATTCTCAGTGTCGAGCGTCTCTAAAACGTGGCCAATACCACTACCAACGCTAATAAAGACGATAGTGCCGGGGATAATTCCAAAAAACGTTCCCAATACGTAAGTACGAAGCGGAACACCCAGAAAGGCAGGGACAATATTCACCAAAAAGAAGGGGAAAAGCGGCACTAAACGCAGGATAAGAAGATAGCTAAGCGCATTTTTCTGAAAGCCAGCTTCCATCTTCTTCATAAAAGGGCCAGCTCTGGCCCTCAATATATCGGCGAAAGCGGTACGGGCTGCAATAAAGACACCGGTTGCCCCAATGGTGGCGCCAATCAAGACGCTAACAACCCCAACCCAAACACCAAATAAGAAACCGCCTGTAAGAGAGAGTATAAGTCCGCCTGGAATCGAAAAAGCCGTGGCTAGCGCATAGATGATCGTGAAGCCTACCACCGCTATAACGCCATAAGCATCGACAAGACCGCGCAGTTCATCCTGGTAATCGCGCAAGGAAGAAAGGCTTAGATACTTGTGCCAGCCCATAGAAAGCGCAAAGACCAGTCCTAGAACGAGGACGATGACCGGTAAAAACCTTAAGTAGGACTTCGCGCCCCGCTTTGTTTCGACACTGTCTCGATTCATTCTTCCCCCCGAATCAGAGAAAAGGTCGTCAGAAAACAAGCCATCAGAGAACAGGTCAATCGAACGCACCCCATATAAAGCGCAGCTTGCATCAGATTTACCTTCGTCCCAAGGTCAGAAACCGAACTCCAGCGCAACTCTTGCATATTCAAAAATCCTTAATCAAACAAGCGCTTGAATGGCTATGTAGAATGCTCAGCCAAACACCACCAATCACCAAGGCGTGAACCCAAATATCAACTTCTGTAAAATCATGTCTCACAGGGGCGTTGACATATGCCCGCTAGCTCCTTATACACCGCGCCTAATCTCGAATTTTCCAGAAAATGGAGTACTTGAGCAGTGAAGCGCACCTATCAACCAAGTGTGCTGGTCCGCAAGCGTCGGCATGGCTTTCGCGCCCGCAAGGCTACGGTCGGCGGTCGTCGGATATTGGCCAATCGCCGTGCTAAGGGACGTAAGCGCCTTTCAGCTTAGTTTCGTGATGCCGTCCATCAGACGGCTCAAGACCAGACGGCAGTTTCTGGCGGTTGCTTCAACACGCCAGAAGTGGGTCACACCCGGCCTGATTTTGCAAGTGAGACGCCGCCCGCCCAGTGAAGATGGGCCGGCGGCTTCTTCATTAAGCGAAATAGAGCGTGCTGCAGGTCTTGGCTTTACCGTAAGCCGTAAAGTCGGCAATGCGGTGGCGCGCAATCGCGCACGGCGACGCTTAAAAGCGGCGGCGGCGGAGATTATGGAGGATTGCGCCCTTGGCGGTAGGGACTACGTTCTCATCGGCCGAAGGAGTACCCTGGATCGCCCATTTGAAGATCTGGTTACGGATCTAAAAGAAGCTCTAAAAGGCATTGAACGGAAAAACTCGCCCAGCGGCAAATCCTCCAAGCTCAACACGAAGGGGCGCAAGACAGAAAGAAGAGCCCCGAAAAACCAAAATGGTGTGGAGAGCACTTCATGATGGTCGTCGATAAAATTCTGATTATCACGGTTAGAGGCTATCAGCTTCTTTTGTCACCTATCCTGGGCCCTTCTTGCAGATTTCATCCAAGTTGTTCGAGCTACTCCGTCGGTTCGATTCGCCGCCACGGCACGCTCAAAGGCCTCTATCTCACCGTCGCACGTATTTTGCGTTGTCACCCCTGGGCGAAGTGGGGGGAAGATCCGGTGCCTAAAGAGTTTACCTTTCGCCCCTGGACGCGTATGAACACGCCCGCTATGAACGCGGACTTCGAAGGCAATTCTTCCTTCAATAATGACAAAAGCCCTCGCGCGGCAGCCCTGCGCACTAAAGAACAGCACTAAGGATCGGAGTAAGAGGCATAATGGATCAAAAGAACCTCATCCTGGCGGTTGTCCTTTCGGTGACGATCCTTCTGGGCTTTCAGCTTGTTCAGGAAATTTTCTTCCCGCCGCCTGAGGCACCACAACAAGCGGTTTCCAGCGATGGTTCCCTTCCCCCATCCGCAGATCCGCTAACACCGGGTGTCGCCGGTGAGTCCGCCGGCGCGGAGGCTCTTAACAGAGGAGAGGCCATAGAGGCCAATCCACGGATTGAAATTTCTAGCGGACGGCTTTCCGGTTCGCTCTCCCTCAAGGGTGGGCGTATCGATGATCTGACCTTGACCACCTACCGCGAGACGATTGAGCCTGATAGCCCCAATATTACCCTGCTCTCGCCCCCGGATTCGCCTGATCCCTATTACGCGAACTTTGGCTGGTCATCAGTCGATAAATCGGTTCAGCTGCCGAGTTCTGAAACCACTTGGCAGCCCGCGAGCGACGTGCTCAAGCCTGGTAAATCGACGGTGCTGAACTGGGATAATGGCCAAGGGCTAACGTTTGAACGGGAAGTAGAGCTCAGCGATGGCTATCTCTTCACCGTTACACAAAGGGTCACAAACAACGGCGAGCAGTCTGTAACCCTCTCTCCTTACGGTTTGATTTCACGGACCAATACACCAGACGTCACAGGCTTTTACGTCCTGCATGAGGGACCGATTGGCGTCTTTGACGGCACCCTCAACGAATACGATTACGACGATTTGCAAGACAGCGGCACCATTAAGCACGACACCACCGGTGGCTGGCTGGGTATTACCGATATCTACTGGCTGGTCGCTCTCGCGCCAGATAATCAACAGCGCGTCTCGACCCGCTTCGTGCACGATGGCCGTAATGGAATCGATAAGTATCAAGCAGATATGCTCTATGAAGCAGTAACCGTTGCACCGGGCGATAGTTTTGAGATTACCAGCCGTGTCTTTGCTGGTGCCAAAGAAGTGTTGATGCTCGCAGACTATCGTGACCGTTACGGCATCAAGGATTTCGAGAAGGCCGTCGACTTCGGCATCTTCTGGTTCTTAACCGAGCCGCTCTTCTATGCGCTTCACTGGATTTTCGAGATCGTCGGTAATTTCGGTGTTGCGATCTTGATCGTCACAGTTTGTGTCAAAGCTTTCTTCTTCCCGCTGGCCAACAAATCCTATGTCTCCATGGCAAAGATGAAGAAGCTTCAGCCCAAAATGGTGGAGCTGCGTGAGCGTTTTGGCGAAGACAAACAACGCCTGAACCAAGAGATGATGGCCCTCTACAAACGCGAGGGCGCAAATCCCCTCTCAGGTTGCTTGCCGATCCTGGTTCAGATTCCGGTGTTTTTCGCTCTTTATAAGGTGCTTCTGACCAATATCGAAATGCGTCACGCGCCCTTCTTCGGTTGGATTCAGGACCTTTCCGCTCCCGACCCGACATCTTGGATAAACGGATTTGGACTTTTGCCGTGGAGCGTGCCGGAATTGGACCCAATCTTGTTGACCTTCTCAATTGGTGTCTGGCCGATCTTGATGGGCCTTACTATGTTCTTGCAGCAAAAGCTCAATCCGCCGCCACCAGATCCGGTGCAGGCTAAGATCTTCATGTTCTTGCCTTTGGTCTTTACTTTCCTGTTAGGCCGATTCGCGGCGGGCTTGGTGATCTATTGGACTTGGAACAATCTGCTCTCGATCCTGCAGCAGTACTTTATCATGAGACGGGCGGGCGTGCCGATTGGCCGCCAACCCAGCCCGAAGGGGGAATAGGGCACCTCGTGCCCTACCACCCAATGGCCGATCACCCTGCCTCTAATCCGGAGAAAGAAGTCGACCTGGAAGCTGGCCGCCTGCTTTTCGCCAAGCCATGCACGTTTCTTCTTGGCGCAGCAGAACCTGCCAACCTTCCCGATTCCGGGCGCCCGGAGATCGCCTTTGCCGGTCGATCCAACGTCGGGAAGTCAAGCCTTGTGAACGCCTTGACCAGGCGCAAAACCCTGGCTCGCACGTCGAATACGCCGGGCCGGACCCAGCAACTTAATTTCTTTGAGTTGGGGGAAGATTTTGTCCTCGTCGATCTTCCAGGCTATGGATATGCGAGAGCCGCAAAAAGCGCGGTTAAGCAATGGACGGGCTTAACCCGGGATTACCTCAAGGGGCGG
>CAXMNO010000329.1:0-2329 GCA_964194655.1 uncultured Acidimicrobiia bacterium | reverse complement strand
CGACACTATAAGCCTCATCCAGCAAAGCGAGGGTTTCAGGTGAGTTCGGCGCACTTTCCAGCAAGGATAATGCGCGTGACAAGGCCTGCTTGCCACCGCTACGCAGAATATCCAAATTCATTCGGCGGTTTTTGTTCATAGCCGCAGTTGGCCTTTGAAGGTTCATTTCGTCAAGAAGCGATAAAGATTACATCCATGCAAAACACCGAATGGATTTCTCAACAATGAAGTGATAAACTGCTTGCCGCTATGGGACGGTTGAACTCTCTTCTTAGCGCTGGCATTGGTGTGGCCTTCTTCTGTCTTGCATACGGCCAGGCGCTATCAAACTCCGCGGAGCAGGAATTTTCGCGCGGCGTCGGTGCATATGAGGCGGAAAATTTTGTCGCAGCCATGGAAATTTGGCGCCCCCTTGCCGAGGCTGAAGATGTCGCTGCCCAGTACAATCTGGGTCTCCTTTTGGAGTTTGGGTTGGGCACGGATCGCGATCTCTCCGCTGCGGTGGAGTGGTATGGCCGCGCCGCCCATGGGGGCTTTGGCCCAGCGCAACTGCGTATCGGTCAACTCTATCTGGACGATCTTTGGGGTGCGAGCAGGACTGAAGACGCCATTTATTGGTTTAAACAAGCAGCCGCCTCCGGGAGCGAAGAAGCGCTTGCCCAACTTGCGGTACTCAGCAAGGACGACGATTCCTACGACACTACTGCCTCGGAAATAGCTAAGCCTATCAAAGCGGAGACCCAAACCGCCCTCGTCACACAGCCTGTGCCGCGTCAAACATCAGACACTCTGTGCGAGGTTAAAGGGGACCGGGAAACAGACGTCCAAGTGCACATCGAAGTTCCACCGGCACCGGTTAATCATGGCCTATCAATCTCCGAATTGACGCACCGGAAATTTCATAATGAGCCAAGCGGCCAGGTCTTGGGTCTCATGGATCCCGATTTAGATATCCAGGCAAGAGCCCGACCGGGAATAACGCAGCATCGCGATCACGTCTGTTTCTGGCTTGAGGAAATCGACGTTGAGCTCGTCTATAAGTCGATCGAGATTTTCGTTGCACGCGAATACAAGGGCGGATCATGCGAGTACCTCGCAATCCTCGACCACGAGAACAAGCATGTCGATATCGCAAAAAAAAACCTTGAAAAATATAGGACGAAGATCCGCTATGCGCTAACTTCACTGCTTATTCCTTCACCGCGGCGACCCGTGAAAGTGGCCAACGTGGAAAATGTCGAGCCCTATTATGAAAAGCTCTTCGAAGAGGTGTTACAGCCAATTTACGAAGAAATGTGGGAAGACCTAATCGCAGCTCAAGCCGCAATTGATACCCCTCGGTCCTATGCGAAGGTGAACGCACGCTGCACGAATTGGTAACGCCGCAGATACTGCGAACCCCGCAATCCTAACCCTTCATAGCTCCCAAAAATAAAAACGAGCCTCGCCGATTTTCGAGCAAGATTCGGAGGGACCGCGACCTTTTGAATGTCTATGCTCCGCGCATCCGAACAACCACACCAAGGGATTGAGTTTAGATGGTTCGCCTTTCCAGCGCCCCTGCGATGAGTAACAAAGAATGGGTCTTGCTCTTGATCCTATCAGTGCTTTGGGGCGGGTCGTTTTTCTTTGGGGAAGTCGCGCTCGCTGGCTTCCCGCCGCTTACCCTTGCATGTGCGCGGGTCGGGTTCGCAGCACTGGCATTGTGGGCTTACTTCATCGTCTCTGGGTCAAGCCCGCGACTCAGCCTAAAAACTTGGGGACTGTTTCTAATCATGGGGGCACTCAACAATGTTATCCCCTTTAGCCTCATTCTCTGGGGACAAACCCACATAGCATCAGCCTTGGCTGCTATCTTAAACGCCACAACACCGCTTTTCACGCTGCTGCTCGCTCAGGTTCTCACAAAAGATGAGCGTCTCTCACCTGGAAAATGTCTTGGTATCGCACTGGGATTTTTAGGGGTGGTTGCCATGATTGGGCCGGATGCTATCGACGGCTTAGGCGACGCCTTGTGGCCGCAGATTGCTATCCTTGGGGCGGCCCTTTCCTATGCCTTTGCCGCAATTTTCGGGCGCCGCTTCAGGGATCTTCGCGCGAGCCATGCCGCAACGGGACAGCTTAGCGCCTCGACCCTGATCCTCCTCCCCATTGCTTTATACGTCGAGGAACCATGGTCACTGCCCATGCCCTCATCAATCGCTTGGAGTTCAATGCTTTGCCTCGCACTTTTCAGCACTGCAGTGGCATACCTGCTCTACTTCCGCATCTTGAAGACGGCGGGCGCGAGTAATCTTCTTCTCGTCACCTTTTTAATCCCCGCAAGTGC
>CAXMNO010000328.1:0-10229 GCA_964194655.1 uncultured Acidimicrobiia bacterium | reverse complement strand
CGCGCCTGCGTCCCGGCGTCCTGGCAGCTCAATCGACTCCAACACCTCAGACCAGGCATAGATCGTATCGCCTGCGAAACTGGGGGCCCGATGAGAACCGCCGTTTATTGCCAGCAACTTCACCGCATTTCCGAGCCCATTAAAGCTAATCGCACGCGCCAGAGAAATAATATGGCCACCATAGACAATGCGTTTTCCAAAACGGCCTTCCCTTTCCGTATGAAGGTTGAAGTGGACCTTTGCGGTGTTTTGGTAAAGCCGTGTTGCGATCTGGTGCTCGGCTTCCTCGATGGTCATGGCGTCCACATGATCGATGCGCTCGCCTTTGCTGTAATCTTCCCAGTAGTGGGGCGATCCCGAAAGGCCCGTATCAAAACCGCTAAGATTAAGACCCTCCGGCAAACGGAGTTCCTCTACCCCAACGGTTTCGGGCAACTCCGGCACGACCGGATCGCCGATAGCGCTGCTGGGATCGCTCTTGCGAACCATCACCCAGCGCCGATAGTCCAGTACAATCTCGCCACGTTGATTTCGACCCGTTGAGCGGACGTAGACAGTCCCCGTCTTGCCGTTCGAGTTTTCCTTGACGCCGATAACCTCACTGCGAGCGGAGAGAGTATCGCCGTCATAAACGGGCTGGCCAAATTGACAGCCCGCATAGCCGAGATTAGCAACGGCATTCAAGGAAACATCGGGCACGGTTTTGCCGAAAACCACATGGAATACCAAAAGGTCATCCATTGGCGCACACGGCAAACCAAGCGAACGCGCGAACTCATCAGAGGACTGCAGGGCAAAGCGTGAGCCGTAGAGACTTGTATAAAGCGCCTGGTCACCCGTCGTTAAGGTCCTGGGTGTTGCGTGCTCTATCACCTGGCCGACATAAAAATCCTCCAGGAAATTTCCAGAATTGGTTTTCGTCATGTGGGGTCGAACTCTCCGACTAGAGCACGTTTAATAATTTCCGAATCATTAAATGTGCTCTAAACCATTGTTGTCGCGCGCTTTGCGAGCGCAAAACCGCACACACTTTTGCTGAAAGCGCTCTAGAAGCGCGCTAAGCAGCGCCTACCCTGTCCTGGCCGTTTGCACGCGCCGCAATAGATTCTGCCATATCGACGATGCGCAGGGCATTCTCAACGTGCAGGTTTTCTATCAGGTGCCCTTCATAAACCGCGACACCCTTGCCCTGCTTCATCGCCTCACCATGAGCGACGATGATCTTGCGAGACCATTCTATCTCTTCTGTTGAGGGCGAGAAGGCCTCATTCGCCACATCAATCGTGCGCGGATGGATCAAGGTTTTACCATCAAAACCCATAGCAACACCCTGCTTACAGGCATAAGCGAAACCCTCATCATCGCGCAGGTCCAGGTGAACGCCATCGAGAATGGCCAAGCTGAAGGCACGCGCTGACAATAGACAAAGGCCCAGGCTGGTCAACATCGGCATACGGTCGCGGGTGTGGCTAGCGCGCAAATCTTTTGCCAAATCCGAAGTCCCCATCACGATACAAGAAATCCGTGGTGTGGAGCCTGCGACCTCTTCCGCACGAAGCATACCGAGCGGTGTTTCCATCATGGCCCAGATGAACATATTGGGCCCAGCGCCATTCGCGATCATCACCGTCTCGGCTTGGCGGACCATATCCGCGCTTTCCACCTTCGGAAGGAGCACCGCATCGGCCTTACTGCGTGCTACAGCCTCCAGATCCCGGTAGCCCCAAGGTGAAGAAAGCGGGTTGATACGAACGACAAGCTCGCGGTAGCCGTAGCCGCCCTCGTTGACGGCCTGGATGACGTTCTCGCGGGCCTGCTTCTTGGCATCGGCGGCAACCGAATCTTCAAGATCGAGGATCAAGCTGTCGGCTGCCAGCGTTTTGGCCTTCTCCAAGGCCCGAGTGTTCGAACCCGGCATATAGAGAACCGAGCGGCGGGGACGAGATGACTTGGACATGGCGAAGGCTCTTCCCTTAATGCGGTTTTCTTTATTCTTAAGACTATAATTCAGCTTTGCTGCATTGCAAGATAACGCGATTCCAGGCTTTCCCGACGCTCCGCTTCGCGCTAGCTTGCTAGCCGATCAAATATAGAGCCACGGTTAAATTGCAGATGCCTTCACTTAGATGAACGTGCTTTCCATCCAATCTCATGTCAGCTATGGCCATGTCGGCAATTCGGCTGCAGCGTTTCCTTTGCAGCGCCTCGGTTTTGAGGTTTGGCGGGTCAACACGGTGCAGTTTTCCAACCACACCGGCTATGACGACTGGCGCGGTGAGGTCTTTTCCGCGTCACAGATTGCCGACCTGCTGCAAGGCCTGGAGGCGCGCGGGGCATTTGGCCAGTGCGATGCGATTTTAAGCGGCTATATCGGCAACGCCGATTTAGGGAACGTCATCGTTGATACTGTCCGGCGCATAAAAATTGCCAATCCCGGCGCCCTTTACCTTTGCGACCCGGTCATGGGTGATAGAGAACCTGGTCTCTACGTGCGCGATGAAATACCCGCCTTTATGCGCGATTCAGCAATACCAGCAGCTGACATCATCACGCCCAACGCCTTTGAACTGGAAACGCTAACAGGTCTGCCCGTTCGAAACCTGAACGAGGCGGTGGTAGCCGCGCGCAGCCTCCTCAAATCCGGCCCCCGCATTGTCGTGGTGACCAGCCTGCGCCCAGAAAACGGCAACGCTGATGAAATCGGCTTACTTGCCGTCACATCAGAGGGCGCGTGGATGGTTTCCACCCCCTTTCTCGCCCTTGACCCCGCACCAAATGGCGCTGGTGATACGGTTGCGGCCCTCCTGCTTGCGCAGCTTTTGAGAGGGAAAGGCCCTCAAGACGCAATCAGTGAAGCCGCTTCGGCTATTTACGCGGTGATAGAGGAAACAGGGCGACGGGGAGAGCGAGAGCTGCAATTAATCGCCGCCCAGGATTCTATCGTTAACCCGCCCAAACGCTTTGAGGCACATGCCCTTGTCTAGAAGTCAGTATTCAAACAAGCGGATTATTGTCATAGGCGGTGGTCCCGCAGGCCTCATTGCTGCTGAGACAATCGCGCACGCAGGTTGTCCCGTTACGGTCTATGACCAGAAGCCCTCCGTCGGGCGCAAGTTTCTTATGGCTGGGCGCGGCGGGCTGAACCTCACTCATAATGAGGAGTTTCCTGCATTTCTCGGACGCTACAATCGTGCCGAGGATTGGCTGGCGCCGTCACTATCCGACTTCACTCCTAAGGATTTGCGTGATTGGTGTGAGGGGCTTGGCGAGCAAACCTTTGTCGGGTCAAGCGGACGCGTCTTTCCAAAATCCATGAAAACATCCCCCTTGCTGCGATCCTGGCTTAAGCGGCTAGACGCGTTGGACGTAAAATTTAAGCCACGCCACCGCTGGTTAGGATGGGATGACAAGCACCAACTACACTTTCAAAGTCATGCAGATGGCGAACACGCAATTAAGGCCAATGCCACGGTCATAGCCCTTGGCGGTGCGTCGTGGCCACGCCTGGGATCGGATGGAAGTTGGACGGAAATATTGGATCAAGCCGGAGTACCGCTTGCGCCACTGCAGCCCGCCAACTGTGGTTTTCTCGTGGATTGGAGCCAATACTTCAAAGACCGCTTTGAGGGTACGGCTTTAAAAAACGTGAAGATGAGCCATGAAGGGGTGGAGGCTCGTGGTGACGCCATCATAACGTCCTATGGTATTGAGGGTGGAGTTATCTATGCACTGTCATCGGGGGTCCGCGAGGAATTAGCCCTGAACGGCCAAGCCCAAATCCTCTTGGACCTAAGGCCCGATGTTCCCGAAGATGCACTTGGCACCCGGCTCGCGAAGAAGCGTAAGGGACAATCCCTCTCTAACCATCTGCGCAAAGCAGCAGGTCTCAGCCCGCAAGCGATAAATTTGCTTCGCGAAAGTCGAAATGGGCCGCCACCTGAAAGCGCCCCGGAACTGGCTGCACTGATTAAAGCCTTACCCCTGGTAATGACGGCACCTAGAGGAATCGATCGCGCAATTTCAAGCGCGGGCGGCATCAAACGCGATGGTGTGACGTCCGACTTTATGCTGTCCGCTAAGCCTGGCGTCTTCGCTGCTGGTGAAATGCTTGATTGGGAAGCTCCCACCGGGGGCTATTTGCTTCAAGCAAGCTTTGCGACCGGCGTCGCGGCGGCAAAGGGTGCGCTAAAATGGATAGCGCAAGATCTTTCGTGAACCATCAAAGTTAAGGGGCGCCAATCAAACTTAGCGCCCCTTTCCTCAATCCTGTCTTCGCCTTAGGCGGCGTTAGCGTCGCTCAAGTAATTCTGGGCCAGGTGTTCTGCGATTTGCACGGCGTTCAATGCCGCACCCTTACGCAAGTTGTCCGCAACGCACCAGAAGGATAGGCCGTTATCGACGGTCGGGTCATTGCGGATGCGGGAAACGTAGACCGGGTCTTCACCGGCGACTTCCGATGGTGTGGCATAGCCTTCATCGACACGGTGATCGATAACCACAATACCTTCGGCATTGCGTAGAGCCTCGCGCGCCTCGCGATCGGAAATCGGGTTTTCGAACTCGACGTGGACCGCCTCGGCATGGCCGATGAAAACCGGGATGCGAACACAGGTCGCATGGACCTTGATTTTGGGGTCGAGGATCTTCTTCGTCTCAACCATCATCTTCCATTCTTCCTTGGTCGAGCCGTCTTCCATGAAGTTATCGATGTGAGGAATGGCGTTGAAGGCAATCTGCTTGGTAAACTGCTCGTTCTTGACATGGTCGTTGACGTAAATGGCACGTGTCTGATTGAACAGCTCATCCATTCCGTCTTTCCCAGCACCACTGGTCGCTTGGTATGTCGCAACAACAACGCGCTTGATCCGCGCCAAATCATGCAGCGGCTTCAAGGCAACCACCATCTGGATGGTTGAGCAGTTGGGATTGGCGATGATGTTGCGCTTTGTGTAGCCGGCGATCGCGTCTGGATTAACCTCCGGCACGATTAGCGGCACATCAGGATCCATACGGAAATGGGAGGTATTATCAATGACCACGGCGCCCGCCTTGGCGGCAATCGGCGAATACTGCGCGGAAACCGAGGCACCGGGTGAAGAAAGCACGATGTCGGTTCCCCGAAAATCAAAGCGGCTGAGATCTTGAACCTCAAGCGTATCGTCCTCGCCAAAGGAAACCTTGACGCCTGCCGAACGCTCGGACGCGAGAGCTACGACCTCGTCCGTTGGAAACTGTCGTTCAGCCAGTATGGAAAGGATCTCCTTACCGACCGCGCCTGTCGCACCAACAACAGCGATTTTGTATCCCATAGTAACAACTCACCTTTATCTTCGAGGGTTGATATGGAAGGGCGCATTCACCTACGCCCCTCAATCAATTTTTGCAAGTAATGACCGGACAAGTAGTCATGGCAATCGCGATCAAGCTGTAAGACGCGTCACCTCCTCATCGAAATGAACTAGGGTTTCACGGTCGATGCGCCCGAACCCGAGGCCAAGGTAGGAACGAAGTGCCGCTGGATCATTCGCGATGAGACAAGCCCGATTGGCACCCTCAGCTCGTGCTGCCAAAAGTGCACCAGCGACAACCCCGCGCGCGTAGCCGGAATTCCTGAGGCCCGGTGGCGTCCAAACGTAACCAACACGTACTATATCGCCGTAAACCGCAGAAAAGACACAAGACGCGACGATCTGACCGCCACGCTCCAAAACGAAGAGGCGTTTTTCCCGGCGAAAACGTTGCGCGCTTTCATAGGATTTACCGTAGAGAGCAGGCGAATCGGCGATGCCCTCCACTTCGACGCTAAAGCGTGTCAGCCAGTTGGCGACCAAATCCAGCTCTGATGAGCGTGCGCGCCGCGCCTTGATCAAGCTGTTCTCCAGAACATCAGGGACACTGATCTCATTAAGGTCTAAGGCCATGACATCCATTGAGCCTTCGAAGGAAACCTCGGCCTTTTCTAGTCCTAAAGCAGATCTCGCCTCGGCCACTTGTGCGGAGGGGCCCAAAATTCCGGCAATCGGGAAACGAGACGAACTGACTGCCCTGACTGCCAAGGCGCCCGCCTCATCCTCGGTTCGTACGAAGAGCATTCCATTCCAAAAATGGACGGCGACACCAATCAATCGGTCGTCTTGAAATGCCCCACAATAATAACCGTGGTAGCAGCCGCTGCCCGGTTTCAAGCCGACCTGGCGGAGGTTTGAGAGCACAAGGAGGGAGCTCTCGCTCCATTGCTCCAAAAAGCCCTCAACCGCAGCTTCATCACCGACCTTCAGGTCCCTAATTTCAAGCATTCCGTCTCTCCTCGATCACGGACGCACTTCCCACTTTGAAAAGGCCCCAATACTGGGCAGAGCAAATTCATCGATGGCAAAACGCCAATAACGTCAAACGCGTTAACGCCAATAGTCCAAAACGAAAGAGGCCGCCCATTGGGCGGCCTCTTTTCGGAAAGTATCTTATCTTTCACCTAAGTTTAGCCGCCCGCACTTCCCCCAAGCTGTTTCTTGGTGGTCATGGTCGAGAGGGTGACGATCATCGCACAGCGCGCCGAAGCAACCGGGCAAAACCCGTCACCTTTCGACCACATGCCATATCGATTGTTAAAAGCCACGTCGACCATCCAAAATTTGCGCGCCAGAATCCGCACGGGCGTTCCCTTAGGTGGAACTATTAGCTGTATATGTCAGAGATGGAGGCGGGTCAAGCAAAGCTCTCCCCCACTTCCAAAATTTTTGCCGTGCCGGGCGATTAGTTAGGCTGCGGCCTTATCCAACTCTGCAAGAAGCGCGTCCCCCATGGCCTCGGTCGAGACCAACTCTGACCCCTCAGACATAATGTCACCGGTTCGTTTGCCAGTCGCGAGCACAGACTTGACCGCACCCTCAACCAAATCAGCTTCGCTGCCAAGGTCAAAGGAGTAACGCAGCATCATCGCGAAGCTCAAAAGGGTTGCGATGGGGTTGGCCTTGCTTTCACCGGCGATATCAGGTGCGCTGCCATGGACCGGCTCATAGAGTGCTTTGCGCCGACCCGTTTCGTCGGTTGCACCGAGAGATGCCGATGGCAACATACCGAGCGAACCTGTCAACATTGCCGCCTCGTCGGAGAGTATGTCGCCAAAGAGGTTATCGGTCACGATCACATCGAACTGCCTGGGATTGCGCACAAGCTGCATTGCACAGTTGTCCGCATACATGTGCGAAAGCTCGACGTCCTCATAGTCTTCGCCATGCAGGCGCGTAACCTCTTGGCGCCAAAGCACACCAGATTCCATCACGTTGGCTTTTTCAGCCGAACAAACCCTGTTGGAACGCTTGCGTGCTAACTCAAACGCCACTGCTGCAACGCGGCGGATTTCTGAGGTCGTATAGACTTGCGTGTTGATGCCACGTCGCTCACCATTTTCCAGATCCTCAATCCCGCGAGGGCTTCCGAAGTAGATGCCGCCCGTTAGCTCGCGCACGATCATGATATCCAAGCCAGCGACGATCTCAGGCTTCAAGCTTGAGGCATCCACCAATGCATCGAAGCAAAGTGCCGGGCGGAGATTGGCAAAAAGCTCCATCTCCTTACGAAGGGCCAAAAGACCACGCTCCGGCTTGTTCTCAAAGGGTAGATCGTCCCACTTGGGGCCGCCCACGGCACCTAGCAGAACGGCATCGGCGTTCATCGCCTTATCAAGCGTTTCATCGGCAAGGGGGATGCCATGCACATCGATTGCAGCGCCGCCGACAAGATCTTCCTCTATATCGAAACCGACTGCTTGGCGGCGATCGAACCAGTCAACGACACGGCGGACTTGGGTCATCACCTCGGGTCCGATACCGTCGCCTGGCAACACCAAGAGTTTCTTATTGGACGCCATAGTTACTTCCCCTCATGACAAAGGTCCGTCATCGGCGACCATGCATCGCCGCACCTCGGAACAAGTTTCAAATAAAATCAGATAGATAGCCAAGGCTGTGATTGGCGCGCGTTTGCCTCGAAATCGTCGATCTTCGAAGCCTTTTCCATGGTAAGCCCGATATCGTCCAGACCGTTTAAGAGGCAATGCTTGCGAAAGGCATCGACTTCAAAGGAAATCTCACCCCCGTCAGGGCCGGTAATGGTCTGGCCTTCGAGGTCGACCGTGATCACGGCATTGGCGCCACGCTCGGCATCTTCCATCAACAAATCCACCTGCTCTTGCGGCAGGACGACTGGCAAGATGCCGTTCTTAAAGCAGTTGTTATAGAAGATATCCGCAAACGATGGCGCAATGACGCATCTAATGCCCGCATCCAACAGCGCCCAAGGCGCATGTTCGCGGCTTGATCCACAGCCAAAATTCTCGCCTGCAACCAAAATTCCAGCCCCCTTATAGGCAGGCTGGTCCAGCACGAAGCCTTCCTTGGGATTGCCCGCCTCATCAAAGCGCATCTCATAGAACAAGCCGCTAGAAAGGCCAGTACGCTTGATCGTCTTCAAGAACTGCTTGGGGATGATCATGTCGGTATCGACATTGACGAGCGGCAAGGGCGCCGCTGGTGAGGTGAGTTTACTAAACTTTTCCATGCCTCTAGGCTCTCCCTTATCCCTTAGGTGAAATCGCGGACATCGGCGAGGTGACCGCTGATGGCAGCGGCCACTGCCATCGCCGGGCTCATCAAGTGTGTGCGCCCGCCGCGACCCTGCCTGCCTTCAAAATTTCTGTTCGAGGTCGAAGCACAGCGTTCCCTTGGCTCAAGCCGATCCGCATTCATGGCAAGGCACATGGAACAACCGGGTTCCCGCCACTCAAAGCCGGCTTCCACGAAAATTTTATCAAGGCCTTCTTCCTCGGCCTGATTTTTGACGAGACCAGAACCCGGCACGACCATGGCCTGAACGCCGGAGGCTACCTTGCGGCCTTGGGCAATTTTAGCAGCATCGCGCAGATCCTCGATCCGGCCATTGGTGCAAGAACCGATGAAAACCTTGTCCACGCGGATATCCTTGATCGCCATTCCGGCCGATAGCCCCATATATTCGAGCGAACGCGTCATTGCCTGACGTCTAGCCTCATCGCGCGCGTCTTCCAGCGTGGGTACTTGCCCTGAAATCGGGGCGACGTCCTCGGGACTTGTTCCCCAAGTGACCTGCGGCACGATTTCTGACGCGTGAAGGACAACTTCCTTATCGTACACAGCACCTTCATCGGATGGCAGCGTCTGCCAATAGGCGACGGCTTGCTCAAAAGCCCCCGCCTTGGGCGCCATGGGGCGGCCTTTGACATATTCGAAAGTGGTCTCATCGGGCGCAATTAGTCCTGCGCGCGCACCTGCCTCAATCGACATATTGCAGACCGTCATACGGCCTTCCATCGAGAGGTCGCGGATCGCCTTCCCGGCATATTCGATCACATGTCCGGTACCGCCTGCAGTCCCGATTTTACCGATGATCGCAAGGATAAGATCCTTTGCGGTCAATCCAGTTGGAAGATCACCTTCCACTTTAATGCGCATATTTTTAGCGGGCTTTTGGATCAAGGTCTGGGTCGCTAGCACATGCTCCACCTCGGATGTTCCGACACCAAAGGCAAGCGCGCCGAATGCACCGTGGGTGGAGGTGTGGGAATCACCGCAAACAATGGTCATTCCCGGCAAGGTGAAGCCCTGTTCGGGCCCGATAATATGGACAATGCCTTGACGAACGTCATCCATGCTAAAGAAAGGCACACCAAAATCCGCACAGTTCTTCGCGAGAGTCTCGACTTGGATGCGGCTCTCTTCGTCCGCGATGCCCTGGCTGCGATCAGTCGTTGGGACGTTGTGGTCTGGCACGGCCAAAGTCGCCTGCGGCCTACGAACACTACGCTCTGTCAGGCGCAAGCCCTCGAACGCTTGCGGCGAGGTGACTTCATGGACCAGGTGCCTATCGATATAGACAAGGCAAGTTCCATCATCTTGACGATCCACGACATGAGCGTCCCAGATTTTGTCGAACAATGTGCGCGGTTGGCTCATCGCCTTCATCCTTGTTGCATTGGCCTTATATTCATAAGCCTCTTTATCGTGGGCCTGTAGATAGGCCTTTCAACAGCCCGGCTTAATCGCTCTTGGCGCACCTTAACACAAAGGCGCGGATCCAGAGCTTAGCTATTGGAACAGTCTGGCAAGATAGCGCGCCCTTCGCCCAAGGCAAGGCCCAAAACTTCACTCGAAACGCTGAAATCGCGGGAAAATCGAGGCCAGATCGAAAAACGG
>CAXMNO010000327.1:0-5219 GCA_964194655.1 uncultured Acidimicrobiia bacterium | reverse complement strand
CCTGGATATTGGCCCCAGCCATACCTGATACCCATGTGGAAGTCTTCTTGACTGAAATTCACCAACTGATCGGAGGCGGAAATAAGAACATCGATGTCGGGTTGGCGCTCACGGAAAGCAGGCAGGCGGGGCATGAGCCATTTGGCAGCAAAGGAAGGTTGCACGCTGATACGCAGTGTTCCCTCCTCTTGAAGGCTTAGGCGCCTAGTTGCTTGGTCAAGCGAATCAAAAATTTCGCGCAGTTCAGGGTAGTAGTTTTGCCCAGCATCGGTCAGCAACAGACGGCGATTGAAACGTCTGAAAAGTGTTAGGCCGAGATGTTCTTCAAGGGCTTTAACCTGATGGCTTATGGCAGCCTGGGTGACAAATAGCTCTTCAGCCGCCTTGGTAAAGGAAAGATGTCTCGCGGCGGCTTCAAAAGCTTTCAGTGAATTTAAGGGGGGGAGGCGGCGGCCCATTTTCCATCTTTCCTCGGATTAAAAAAACTTATCTGAATAATAAGATATCATCGTTTGAGAATGCAGGAAAGAGCGCCTAAATCTCCTGTAAGGCAGCATCACAGCGATGCTTTCCTCATCTAGTCGAATAATTTTATCTCAAAGGAGAGCTCATATGACGACGTTCGCTTTACGCAAAGCTGATTGCGGCCAAGACGTTTTTCCCGGGTCACTGAGAGAGACGAAGTCCTCGCACCAGCAAGGTCCTCTCACGGCTGTTTTGGAAAGGCTGATGACATGGCAGGCGCGCGCGGAAATGAGGTCGCATCTTTCTACGCTTGAAGACCACCTACTGCGCGATGTAGGGCTTACGCGCGAAGAGGCCGTAGCAGAGGCGGCAAAGCCTTTTTGGCAAGCCTAAACCTAGAGCATTTTCAGCAAAAGTGTGTGCGGTTTTGCGCCCGGAAAGTGCGCAATAATAAGAGCATTTTCAGCAAAAGTGTGTGCGGTTTTGCGCCTGGAAAGTGCGTAATGATAAGAGCTTAGAGCGATTCTCATGATCGAAAGATCATTGAAAGTGCTCTAAGTGGCTTTAGGTATAAGCCTTGGCCGCAATACCCCGAACTTACTCACCCATAAAATTGTTCTTTAACGATCCGCTCTTCCAGATTGTGTTCCGGGTCGACCAGCAGTGTCAGGCGTTGTTTTCGGTCGGCCCGGACAGTGACTTCGGTAACGTTGCGAACTTCTGTGAAGTCGGCGGTTGCACTTACGGGTCGTTTACCTGGATCCAGCGCGCGAAGTTTGATCACCGCCTTGTCAGGCAAAAGGGCGCCGCGCCACCGCCTGGGTCTAAAGGCACTGATGGGCGTCAAGGCAAGCAAACGCGCGCCGATAGGCACAATTGGGCCATGGGCTGAAAGGTTGTAGGCGGTGCTTCCGGCTGGTGTTGCGACCATGATGCCGTCGCAGATAAGTTCTTCAAGCCGCACGACTGAATCGACGGAGATTTCGATCTTCGCGGCCTGCCTCGTTTCTCTGAAGAGCGAGACCTCGTTTATCGCGATAGCCTCGTGCTTTTTACCTTCTATGCAGCGCGCACTCATGCGCAAGGGGCGCAGAACCTCGCGCTGGGCGCGCGCCAAGCGTTCGGGCAAGTCCTCCTCATTATAGCTGTTCATCAAAAAGCCGACGGTACCGCGGTTCATGCCATAAATCGGAACATTACGGCCGATAAAGCGATGCAGCATTTCCAGCATAAAGCCATCACCACCAAGGGCCACGACGACGTTAGCCTCCTCAGGCTCACAGTGATGGTAACGGTCACGCAGGCGAAGAAGCGCCGCCTGCGCTTCAGGACTATCGCTGGCGACAAAAGCCACTGCGTCGGTATCGATTATTTGGCTCTGTGCCGCCATGTCCCCCTCATTCACTTAAATTTGCCACTTCAGTTCTCGAGGCTGATCAATTTCTTAGCGTGAGTCTTGCCCCTTCCGGCGGAGTATAGCGTGCAGGTGAAAGGATACCAGAGTTGGGATTACTTGAAGAATGCACGTCACAGAAATGAGCGTATTCCATTTATGATCGCTGGTATTTGGGTATAGATCGGGTAGGGTCCCTTGGTGCAATGAGCGCCCTAGGCGATAGGAGAATTTTAAAAATGCGGTCCACGGCCTTTGCGGTGAGTTTCTTTGTGCTTTTATTTTCGACTTTTATGCCCGCTTGGGCGCAAGATCGTCATGCAGGGTACTACTATCCGATACCAGACCGACCAACCGAAATTTATACCTCGCGGGCGCAAATCATGGCAGATGCCGCGCGTGCCACGCGTATTGGTTTCGTGACAGCGATCGCAGCCCAGAACCGCAAGCTACCCTTTGCGCCACCAGCGGTGATGTTCGCGAAAGGTAGTGAAGCACAAAAGCTGATTATCGTGGCTTTGCAGGATGGACGGATCGATACCGTCTTTCGCGCACGTGCGCTATTTGCCGATATGACCGCCCAAGCGCGCATTCTGCCGCTTTTTCAGCAGCTTGGCGTACAAGATACCTTCACCTTTTTTGATTTGCTGAAACTGCTAGGCTTCACACAGCTCACCATCTCCAACGGGCGGGACTTTACCCATCAGGTGATCATTGAATAGCCATGTGTGAACTGTTGGGCATGAACTGCAACGTTCCGACCGATATCCGCTTTAGCTTTTCTGGTTTGATTGAGCGGGGCGGGCGCACGGGTCCGCACCGCGATGGTTGGGGTGTTGCTTTCTATGAGGGAAATGCCTGCCGGACCTTCCATGACCCACAGGCGAGCTGCGATTCGGAGATAGCGGAATTGGTGCGTAGCTGTGGCGTTAAAAGCTTGAACACGATCTGTCATATTCGAAAGGCCACCCATGGTCGCGTGTGCCTGGCAAACACCCATCCCTTTACGCGCGAGCTCTGGGGCCGACACTGGACTTTCGCCCACAACGGCAGGCTCACCGGGGTTAAAAAGTGGCCACTTGCCTTTTATCATCCCATTGGAACGACAGATAGCGAATATGCCTTTTGCTGGTTATTGAGTGAAATTCGAAAACGCTGGCCGAACCCGCCCAAAAGCCGTGCGGCTGTTAGAAGATTCGTAAATAAGCTGGTTCAGGAGTTGGACGGCTGCGGCTCGTTCAACATGCTGATGTGTGATTCGCGCGAGCACTATTGCTATTGCTCGACAAAGCTAAGCTGGTTGACACGAAGGGCGCCCTTTGGTGAGGCGACCCTCATCGATGCGGAATTGACGGTCGATTTCGCAAAGGAAACGACGCCCAACGACATCGTCACGGTTATCGCAACAAGACCGCTAACCGAGGGCGAGCCATGGAACATCATGACGCCGGGAAGCATGGTCGTCTTCCGCGATGGTGTGTCCGTAAATCTCTGATTTTTTGCCGCTTTTTTATCCGCCCGTAACGCTCATGTGGCGCGCAACGGCTGGACGCTTGTGACGGCGATCGATGATGAAATCGTGGCCCTTAGGCTTCCTGGAAATGGCTTCGTCTATCGCCTGTTCCAGAGCGATATCGCCATTGCTCTGCCGCAAAGGTCCGCGCAGGTCTGCTGCATCGTCCTGGCCCAGGCACATATAAAGCGTGCCGGTGCAGGTCAAGCGAACACGATTGCAGCTTTCACAGAAATTGTGGGTCATGGGCGTGATAAAGCCTATGCGTCCGCCAGTCTCCACACAGCGAGCATAGCGCGCCGGACCACCCGTCTTGTAATCGATATCTTCGAGCGTCCAGTTCTCGGAAAGCTTGCCGCGCAGCAGGGAGAGGGGAAGGTATTGGTCAACGCGTGTCTCGCTACCAATGTCGCCCATCGGCATGACCTCGATGAAGGTCAAGTCGAAACCTTCAGCACCGCACCATCCAACAAGCCGGTCAAGTTCGTCGTCGTTGACGCCCTTAAGAGCGACGGTGTTGATCTTGATCTGAAGGCCTGCTTCCTTGGCCGCATGCAGGCCAGCCATAACCTTGTCGAGCTTGCCCCAGCGCGTAATGGCAGCGAATTTGTGGGAATCGAGCGTATCGATTGAGACGTTAATGCGCCTAACGCCAATGTCCGCCAATTCGCCTGCGAAGCGGCCGAGCTGACTGCCATTGGTCGTAAGGGTCAGTTCCTCTAAATCACCGCTTTTCAGATGGCGGGAAAGACTGCGGAAGAGGCACATGATATCGCGGCGTACCAAAGGCTCGCCGCCCGTCATGCGAAGCTTCTTGACCCCCTTGCGCACGAACGCGCTGCACATGCGATCCAGTTCCTCAAGGCTCAAAACTTCTGCCTTGGGCAGGAAGGTCATGTCTTCCGACATACAATAGACGCAGCGAAAGTCACAGCGATCCGTCACCGAAACGCGCAAATAGTTGACCTCGCGGCCAAAGGGATCCACCAGTGATGCCATACTCGTATCCGTCCTTAACGACCCAGCACGTTTTTTTAGTACTATAGACCAAGTGGCGCCGCTCGCAAGTCAACGTTAGTTGACCTCGCAGCGCGCCGCCAACCCTTCACTTCGCAATCGAGGGCCGTCTTCGCCCCGTTATGCCTTTCCCACTTTTCGCAATCACGCGGGCTTCTAGCTTTTCGATTTCCTCGCATATCACTGACATTGTGAAGGCGGTCGCATGGACGACGTGCTTTGCGTCCAAAGCGATTGCGCAGTGGCCCGCCATGTGAAGAAGATCTCCACGTTCGGGCTCTGTCTCACCCGTGATCCAGCCCAGATTTTCACCCAGTGTTTCCTGCTGCTGGTCGCTATCTCTCAAAACGACCAACCCGGCCCTCGCGAGCGAAAGCTGCAGCAAAGCGGAACAGTCGAGCCCAATGCTCGAACGACCGCCCCAAAAATAAGGTGTGCCCAAGAATTTTAACGCCGTTTCAACATAATCCGGCTCAATCGAGTCGAGGGGCGCTATATGTTTAGCAAAGACCCAGCCACCGGTGGCCAGCTTAGCGAAACCCCTATGATGCTCCTCGACATTGAGGGCAGCCGTGATTGAAAAAACATCGAGCGGTGGTTTTTTCAGATCCGGCTCTGGATATAAAAATGTTCTGAGCGCCGTGAGCGAGTGCGTGTTGCTTTGAATATCCTCTGCCAAGCCTGCACGTTCCACGTATCCGACATAGCGATCTGTCCGGCTTTGCACCCAAGCCCAGCCGTCGGCCTCGTCATATAAAATGACCTCTTCGCCGAAGAGAAGCTGGTTATTCAAAGCCTCGTTGTGCCCTGGAAGACGCCTCAGATCTAAGC
>CAXMNO010000326.1:0-13595 GCA_964194655.1 uncultured Acidimicrobiia bacterium | reverse complement strand
ACCCTCACTCGCCGCGACGGCCTTGAAGATCGTGAGGAATTGCTCTTCATCGGGTCCGACAGTCTCGAGCTTGTAGGGGATCCGGCGCAGGAATGCCGGGTCCATCAAGTCATTGGGCTCCATATTCGTCGAGAAGATGATCAACTCGTCGAAGGGAACGATAAAGCTCTTACCCGTGTGGAGCTTTAGGTAATCCACACGGTTTTGCAGCGGTATGATCCAGCGATTGAGGATCTCCTCCGGGCTCACCAATTGGCGGCCAAAGTCGTCGATGATGAAGGTCCCGCCAAGGGCTTTTACATGCAGCGGCGCTTCATAAAAACGCGCTTGCGGGTTGTAGCTGAGATCCAGCATTTCGAGCGTTAACTCGCCACCCGTGATGACAATTGGCCGCAAGCAAGCCACCCACCGCCGATCGACGACATCGCGCCTGATGGAGACCGAGTTACGCCGCTCCTCCGCATCCACCTCGACATGGATCGAAGGGTCGAAGACCTTGATGATCTGACCATCGACCTGGATGCAGTAGGGGACGAAAATGATGTTGGTGAAGATACCAGCCACCCGTTCTGCAATAGAAGTCTTGCCGTTGCCCGGCGGGCCGTAGAGCAATATCGAACGCCCGGAATTGATCGCGGGGCCGATGTTTTCGATAAACTGGTCGGAAATCACCAGCTCGGAAAAGGCGCTATCGACTTGATCGGGTGCAACGCGTTCGTTGGTGATTTTCTGGAGCATTATTTGCTCGTGAAAGGCCTCAAGGCTGACGGGTGCCGGGCCGATATAGAGGTTTTGCTCCATCGCTTCGCGCGCGCGCGCGCGTCCTGGACCTGTCAGGCCAAAGCGCAGCTCGGAGACCTTGCCTTGGTCGCCGCTGCTGCCCAATACTTCGATGAGCTTCTGGTTGACACAGTCCCCTAGAATTTCTGTTACAAGCGGGCCAGAAAGCTTCATGACGTCTGCAATTTCAGACGGCTTTTGGACCTCCGTAAAGCTCATGGTTTTGACAAGTAGGTTCCGCAGCTCCCCACTTGAAATGCCCGTGGCGTGAATGCTGGACGGCGCCTTTGGGGGCGCATTCAAGATGGATTCGAGCTGTTCTTCGGTAATCACCTCCATATTGACCAAAACACGGCCAATCGGCGAGCCGGAGAGCTTTTGCCGCTCCAAGGCAGCATCGATCTGCTCGCGCGTTGCGAGGTTCTTTTTGACCAGAATATCCCCTAGATGCATAGCCCCGGCTTTCCTCCGTCACGCAAATGGAAGGAGCCTGCCCAACGAATTGGAGCCCCTCGCCATTCTGAGAAGATAACCGTAGAGCCGTTAACAGCCCCTTGAAGAGAGGATTTTTCTTAAAATGTTTCCAAAAACCGGGCAGATTATCCCCTCATCCGCTCTGCTGCTGGGTCAAAAAGCGCTTCTTCGATCATCCGCGCTTTGCGCCTTTCGCCCAGGATCTCGATTTCGACCTCGCGCCCAGCTGTGACCAACTCACTCGGCAAAAACCCAAGTGCGACCGATTTCTCGACGAAATGCGCATAGCCACCCGATGTCACAAAGCCAACGACCTTGCCGTCCAGCCAAATCGGCTCATCGCCCGCGACATCGGCATCGAGCGCATCCACGATAAAGGTGCAAAGCCGTTTAGCTGGGCCTTCTGCCTTTTCCTTCAAGGCAGCCGCGCGCCCGATAAAGTCAGCCAGCTTGTTATAGGATACAAAACGATCCATGCCCGTTTCGGCTGGCATATAGTCGGGCCGGAATTCTCTCAGCCAGGACCCAAAGGACTTTTCAAGCCGCAGCGACATCATGGCCCGCATGCCAAACGGCCTCAGTCCTAAATCCGCCCCTGCTTCATTTAAGGCATGATAGAGGGCCACTTGCTGCTCGGGCGCGACATAGATTTCATAGCCAAGATCACCGGTATAGGTCACACGCTGCACCACCGCATCTGAGAGCCCCACCTCCATCTTCTTCACCGCCATGAAAGGGAAGGCCTCTTTCGAGACATCCGCACGGGTCACACGTGACAACAGCTCGCGCGATTTGGGACCGGCTATTTGCATGCCAATCCGGTCCAGGGTCACGTTTTCGATTCTAACCGATCCGTCGTCCGGCAAGTGCCGCTCGAACCAGCGCATATGGAAGGCCTGCGAATTGTAGGAGGCTGTCAGCTGGTATTCACCCTCCGCCAAGCAAGAAACGGTGAAGTCACCGATAAGCCGCCCATTTGGCGATAGCATTGGGGTTAGAGAAATGCGGCCCGGCTTTGGCATTCTGCCAGCCATAATGCGGTCGAGCCATTCAGCCGCCATCGGCCCCGTCACGCTATATTTGCCGAAGTTGTGGATCTCGTTGATGCCAACTGCCGTGCGCACGGCGCGGCATTCTTCCCCTACGGTTTCGAATGCATTTGAGCGGCGGAATGTCGGCGTCTCGTACAAAGGCTCGCCTTTGGGGGCGAAGTAGTTCACAGCCTCCATACCGTAACCCTGGCCGAAAACGGCGCGGCGCTCCTTCCAAATGCCGTAAGCAGGCGTCGTATGCAGGGGGCGACCGGCGGGAAGCTCTTCATTGGGGTAGGAAACAGAAAAGCGCCTTTGATAGTTCTCGACCACCTTCACGCGGGTGTAGGGCTTGGTGCAGTAGCTGCCAAAGCGCGCCACATCCATCGCGAATACATCGCGCGAAGGCTCACCTTCGACCATCCACTCCGCCAGCGTTAAGCCGACACCGCCACCCTGGCTGAACCCTGCCATCACTGCGCAAGCAGACCAGAAGTTCCGAAGTCCTTGAACCGGCCCAACCAACGGGTTGCCATCGGGGGCAAAGGTAAAGGGGCCGTTGATGATGCGTTTAACACCCGCACGCTCCAAAACCGGGTAGCGGGCAAAGGCCACATCAAGCTTCTCGCCCACCCGTTCCAACTTATCGGGAAGCAGTTCATGGCCGAAATCCCAAGGCGTGCCATCAACTGCCCAAGGCTCGCAAGCCTGCTCATAGAAGCCAATGACCAGCCCGCGCCCTTCTTGACGCAGATAGGATTCACCCTCAGGGTCCATGCAGTGCGGCAGCTCGCTCGCGCGGTCGTGCACTTCCGGAATGTCATCGGTGACGAGATATTGGTGTTCCATCGGGTGAAGCGGCAGATAGACACCTGCCATTTCACCGACTTCGCGCGCCCAAAGCCCTGCTGCGTTGACGACGTATTCCGCGTTGACCGTCCCTTGTTCGGTGACAACGTCCCACGAGCCATCGGGCTTGGACTTCAACTCCATAACCTTGTTGCGCAAGACAATCTCCGCACCTTTCAGCCGGGCTGCCTTGGCATAGGCATGGGTCGTGCCGGAGGGATCGAGGTGGCCATCGAGCGGATCATAGAGCGCACCGATCACACCGTCGGTATTGGTGATGGGGGAGAGTTTTCGGATCTCCTTAGGACCTACGATCTCCGTCTCCAGCCCCATGTAGCGGTGTTTGGCGCGTTCGGCCTTCAAGAAGTCCATCCGCTCCGGCGTCGTGGCGAGCGTTAGGCCACCAACGTGATGCAAGCCGCAGGCTTGGCCGGAAATCTCCTCCAGCTCCTTATAAAGGCGGATCGTATAGCCTTGGAGGGCTGCCATGTTGGTGTCTGCATTTAGAGTATGAAATCCACCTGCTGCGTGCCACGTCGAGCCGGAGGTCAGCTCCGAACGCTCGATCAGCATCACATCCGACCAGCCAAACTTGGTTAGATGATAAAGAACCGAACAGCCAACCACGCCGCCGCCGATTACAGCCACTTTCACATGGGATTTCATGGACCGATGTCTCCTTACTTATTCACCGCCACTACTGGGGCCAGCAAAGTCTTTTCCTTTGCCTTCGCTCCCACAAAGCAAGCTTTCGTGCAACCCCCTATGAGGTAGGAGGGCACTAGACATTCCAAAATTGATTCACGGCTAACGCGAGCTAAGCGAAAAACGCATATCGGTCCTGTTGACTTCGCATTTCTCGAAATCACGATTTGAGCCTACATAGCAAATCAACGGAACACACATTCAACCCTTGGGGCGCGCCCCAATTTTTACGGAGTAAAGGCCATGTCAATGTACCTCTTTATCGACAACTTTCCGGCCAAGAACATATCGCTCCTTCAGATTTTATCTGCGCGTTACGTCTAAAGCCAAATGAGGACTGGTCGATAGAGATCGGCCAGAATTCAACCCAACAACAGCCCCATGCGGTGATCCCGCGCTTATCGGAGTACGGGCCATGAGACACTTCCTCTTCCTCGACGCTTTCAAGACCGGCAATCTCAAGGCTGGCGATATCGCCCTTCTTCAGATTATGTCCGCGCGTTACATCTAACGACGTAAAAGACGCCCCAAGGAAAGCCCGTGATCTCTATCAGGTCGCGGGCTTTTTCTTTTGTAATTTGATTAGCCTTGGTCAGATCTAGGTTCAGCCAAGTGGAAGAGGCAATCACCACGCTCAACACGCGCTGGAACCCGCTGACAGAGAACCAAGCCCTCAGTTTCAAACGCGACCAATGTCGCCGCTTTGCCCGGGGTTTCAGGATGATGGATCGCAGCGGCAGGGGTCCCTGGTTCAACAAAATCACCTAACTCCACAAGCGGTTCCATCAAGCCTGCCTCGCGCGCATAGAGATAGTGTTTCGCCTCTACATTCAAGAAGCGCGGCGGCTTTGCAGTTGGACAACCCACCGCGCCTTTTTCCCAAACGCCAATCCAAGCGAGCGCACGGCGCAGACCCTCGTCCGCGGTCCTCAAAATTTCAGGCACCACAGTTCCAGCACCGCCCAATTCCGTCGTCATGGCAATCGCGCCCTTACGTGCAGCCGCCGCTGAGGAGAAGTAGCCTTCCTCGCTCCGTGGGAAGAGCATGGCATTTTCCAGGGCAAAGGCCCGCATAAGACCTAGGCGTTGCCCATTTCGCGGGTCTTGCTCGTCCCAGGCCATCAGCATCGATGGAAGATAATTCAAAGAAGACCCACCAGAGTGAAGATCCAAGAGGTAATCGACGCGCGCAATAAGCTCCTCTTCAATATAATGGGCAATCTGCTGGGTGACGGTCCCTTGAGGATCGCCTGGAAAAGCGCGATTGAGGTTCCCCTCATCGATTGGAGAGACACGCAACCCTGCCGCGGCGGCTGGGAAGTTCGCCATTGGCAGGAAGATAATTTGACCGGAGATGTCTTCAGGCGCGATCTCTGAAATGAGTTTGGAGAGAATGACTTGGCCTTCATACTCATCGCCGTGATTTCCGGCCATCAACAGGACCTTGGGACCCTCGCCACCGCGAATCGATGCGACCGGGATTGGAATCCAGCCATAAGCAGAGCGATGAACAGAATGCGGCAAACGCAAATAGCCTAAATGCTTGCCATCACGCGCAAAATCGACTTCAGAGGTAATCGGGCTCGCCGCCATTTTTCCTAACCTATCCAATGACTTTATCGATGAGGGATTTGAGCGCCCGCGCGCGGCACTGTCGAGGCTTTTATGCGATCAAGCTCTCTCAGCCCGTGACGACCGGTATTTTGGCCGCTAGACTGCGCGCAAATCGAATTACGCTGAAAATTGTGCGCCCCAAACATGTGCGCCTGGGAGTTATACAACCATGATCGTCGAGCAAATCTGGACTGCGAATGCTTACCGTAACTTCAACTACCTGATCGCCTGTCCCGAGACGGGTGAGGCCCTAGCGATAGACCCGCTTGACCACCAAAAGTGCCTGGCCTTGGCAGCAGACAGGGGTTGGAACATCACGCAAGTTCTAAACACCCACGAGCACGGCGATCATACCGGTGGCAACAAGGCGATGGTGGCTGCCACCGGCGCTAAGGTCCTAGCTCACCACGGTGCGAAGGATCGGATACCTGAACAAGATATCGGCCTTAGCGCAGGCGATGTTGTGAAGGTTGGGAAGACCGTGGAGTTGGAGTGTCTGGATACGCCCGGCCACACCATGAGCCATATCTGTCTTCTCTCGCGCACCGAACAGCCAGCTCTTTTTTGTGGCGACACCCTCTTTAACGCAGGCGTGGGGAACTGCCATAACGGCGGCCACCCGGCTGAGCTTTACGATACCTTCGCAGGCCAGCTCTCCCGCTTGCCCGATCACACGCTGATCTACCCGGGCCATGACTATTTGGAAAATAATCTTAGCTTCACGCTCGACCGGGAGCCCGATAATGCGAAGGCCGCCCGCCTATTGGATGATGTCGGTGGACAAGATCTAAATGACGCGCTGATCTCAACGTTAGCGATGGAGAAAGAGATAAATACTTTCTTCCGCCTTCACAACCCGTCGGTCATCGCACGCTTGCGCGATGCCTTTCCGGGCTTGCCGGACGACCCCGATCCCAAAACCGTTTTCTTGAAACTGCGCGAGTTGCGCAATAGCTGGTAGGCTTACACCGCTACACGGCCCAGCCTTAATGCGCCACCACCAGGCAATCCTGGCCGCGCGCCTTTAAGGCACCACAGGTATTCCGTGCGCTATCGAGTGACGCAAATGGCCCCAAGCGAACGCGCTGAAAGAGGCCGCGTGTGCCGATCTCAACGGACTGCAAGTCGATCTCATACTGGCCCAGGAGGTCGCTGAATTTTGCTTTAAGGCTTGAGCCGGCAGCCAAGGCCTTCTCTTCGTCCCTTATCGAAATAAGCTGAAGATAGGGACCAGAAGCACGGGCCTGACGAGCGTCATTTGACCCCTCCCCGGCATTTTGGGTTTCAGGAGAACTTTGACGCGTGCTGGCACCCGAGCGCTGGCCTCCATCAGTTCGCGTGGCGACCAAATTACTCCTGATACTGATACAGTCCTGACCGCGCGTCTTGAGCGCATCGCAGGTGGCTTGAGCCTCCTGACGTGACCCGAAAGGCCCGAAGCGGATGCGCTGAAACGTACCTCTTCCATCTATCTCTACAGGTTGCAGTATCACCTCGTAGGCACCTAAAAGATCTGCAAAACTGGCCTTCAAGCTACGACCTGCAGCTAAAGCGGCGTCTTCGCCTCTCAACGCGGCGAGCTGAAGGAAGGTCCCCCGAGTGGCCTGCACTTGCGCGGCTTGCACTTGCGCGGCTTGCTGCTGCTCCTCTGGCACTTGCGCGGCTTGCTGCTGCGCTTCTGGCTGTGAGGGGCTGGTTTCGGCCACTATAGGTCTTTGTTCAACCGATGGAACCTCGGAGGCGGTCTGCACCACCAACGTTTTAGGAAGCAACTTAGTCCCCAGCGGAATCAGAGGGCGGCGGCCTTGGTCTTGTCCTTGCCGGTGCACGGTTCCGACATAACCTGCTGGTGGCTGTGCCGCGAAGAGGCCTTCTTTCCTCTCCGAAACGAAAACGCGAGGCTTTGATCCCCTTGAGAGGTCTTGGAGCCAGATCGGTTCTTCTAGCGTGGCCGCAGCCACCTCGCCCTGGATTTCCGGAGCATTGTCCCCGGATACACTCTCATGCGCAGGCGCTACAGTCTGTTCGCCCACGCAAGCAACGAGCAGAAAGCAAAAGCAGGCCCACCATCTAGGGCCAAAAAAACGCGAAAAAGCACAAAACAGCATCTAGCCCCGCATTTCAAAATGGTGACTTAATTTAGAGAACCGAAAAAGTGTTAGGAAAACCCTTCTTTTGCAAACCAAATGCAAAAAAAGTGAAAGTGGTGGGCTTTTCCTCGTAAGCACCTCAGCGCACTGGGTTTTCCGGACCGCGACCCCTAAATTTATCTATAAACGCCGCTGCAACTTCAGCATCGAAGGCTTCCTGATCCAGCCTAAGCCGCCATGCCGTTAGAACCACCTTTTCACCAAGACCCGCGCGCGGCACCACGACAACCCCATCCCAACGACCAAGGTAAAGGCTCGCCCAATCTTCCAGAAGCGAAACGACTTCATCACTCGGGTTATCGATATAGATTACGATATGGCCATGTTCCAGCGCGTGAACGAGCTCCACAGCGGGCTGCGGATCATCGTAAAACCCAGGCGCGCTGGGCGTCGGCGCATGGGGTCCTGAAGTCGGAAATTTTTTTCCATAGTCGTAGCCTTGACCGGGATCTAAATGCTGATCACCCAGATTTGGATCCTTCGACACACTTGGCAAACGGGACTGGCCTGCGGCAGCTAAGGCAAGGAAAACTTTCTCCTGTCCGCCCGACCGCACGCCTGAATAGATAGTGTAACCGACGCCGACAATGATCGCGACTGCGGCAAGGGCAATAAAGATCCGCTTGAAGCTTGCGCCACCTGCTTTACCGATGCCTGCCAGACCGGCACCTGCCGCTTTCGCCTTTGACACTTTACGCTTCTTCGACTTAGCCATGCGACTCCCCGTTGGCTGTCAACATCCTATCGATCATGGCAAGATCGGCGGATCGAGGAAAAACCGCAACTCAAAGGCTTGTGAGCTGCCCCCTTGGAAAAGTCAATTCTGCCCCAACCCAAGGATCGGATCATGCCGCTCAATCGTTCTGATAGCTCTCTATCACCCAAGATTCTTCTCTGCCAGCCTCAATCCAGGCGCAAACATCGCGGTGAGCGAGAATTGTGTCACAGTAAGCTTGGGAGACAGGATCCAAACCAACCTTAAATGAACGAAAGCGAAGTGCCACAGGCGCGAAGAAACAATCGGCTATAGTAAATCGGCCGAAAAGATAGGGCTCCTCTGAACCCGCTCCGTATTCACACCGGCACTGGTTCCATATCTCACAAATACGCGCGATATCTTCGCCAACATTGGCAGGCAGAGGATTTAGATCCTCCTCGCGTCGGCAGTCCATCGGACAATAGTCCCGCAGGGAGACGAAACCTGAGTGCATTTCAGCGACGATGGCGCGCGCATTGGCCCGCGCCGACGGATCGCTAGGCCAAAGTCCTGCTTGCGGAAAAATCTCAGCAAGGTATTCGCATATCGCTAGCGAGTCCCATACTCGCACATCGCCGCCTTCCGTGAAGTGGCGCAGTCCCGGCACGCGACCGTTTGGGTCATGCTCGAGAATCATCGCCTTCGATTCCGGCCTATAAAGCGGAATTACAATTTCATCGAAAGGCACACCCGCAGCCTTCATCGCGAGCCAAGCGCGCAACGACCAGGAAGAATAATTTTTATTCCCGATAATAATCTCAAATTTGCTAATCAAAATGGGGGCTCCTGATAAATACGCGCGATATGGCTCCTAATAGAAGCTTTCCTGGCCGACCGTTTTACCAAGTGCACCGGCAAGCGCGGTAACGACAGGTGGCTGCAGCTCCAAACTTCGCTTGTGGCGCGTTCGGGCGGATGAAGTTCCCTGCCAGATAGCCCGTTCGCCCGCCTTTCGCAAGGTTGCAGTCACCGCGAAATAGGTCGAGGACGCCTTCCCCTGACGGTCGCCTAGCGGGACTTTGTAGTCGAGGATGACCGAGTTATGCCGGTCCAGGTTTTTAGTTGCCTCCAAGGTAAAGCGCGTTCCATCGTCCGTATCGCTCCGCAATTCAGAGCGGAAGGAGAGGACCCATGGCGCTTCTTCTTCAATTGTATATCCCTGGGAGATCAGGTGCGTAATCAGGGTCGTACGGATCCAGATATTGAGCTCGGTTTTCTTGTCATAACGAACCATCAAGGTGACGTCGGCTGGCATTTCACCAAAGGCCTTGGCGACGACACGTGGCTGGTCCCCCAGCAATTGCGCCGCCAGAGCGTGCTTAAATTCAATTTCCGTACCCAAAGGAGCTAAAAGAAATAGCGCCGCACCCAACAACCCACGTCTGCCAACCATGCTCACCCGTCCCCCGGCGTTGCAATACCTGGAACAAGCTTGACGAAACCAAATACGTTTGTCGAGCCAAAGAAAACACCTTGTAATTGCATCTACAAAATAAGCTCAAAAAGAAAGGAGCCGGGGCGAACCCCGGCTCCTTCCGAACTTTGGTCGTGAGTGGTTAGCTGCTTGGGTTTCTTTAAAAACCCATGCCGCCCATACCACCCATGCCGCCCATGTCAGGAGCGCCACCCATTGCGGGCTCGTCCTTCTTGGGTGCATCGGCAACCATCGCCTCGGTCGTAATCAAGAGACCAGCGACGGAGGCTGCATCTTGCAACGCAGCGCGCACAACCTTGGCCGGATCGATGATCCCAGCCTTGATCATGTCGGTGTATTCACTGGTCTGTGCGTTGTAGCCGAAGTTGAAGTCCGACTTCTCAAGCAGCTTGCCGACGATGACGGAGCCTTCGTCACCAGCGTTCTGGCAAATCTGACGAACCGGCGCCTGAATTGCACGACGCACGATCTCGATGCCGACCTTCTGATCGTCATTGGCGACCGCAAGGTTATCGAGCACGCTACCGGAACGCAGAAGCGCGACGCCGCCGCCGGGGACAACACCTTCTTCCACGGCTGCACGGGTCGCCGAAAGGGCGTCAGATACGCGATCTTTGCGCTCCTTCACCTCGATTTCGGTGGCACCCCCGACACGGATAACGGCAACGCCGCCCGCGAGCTTCGCCAAACGCTCTTGGAGCTTCTCGCGATCGTAATCGGAAGTCGTCTCCTCGATCTGCTGGCGGATTTGGCCGCACCGACCCTTGATGTCGGCTTTGTTGCGTGCACCCTCAACGATGGTGGTCTCTTCTTTCGAGATGAGAACACGCTTGGCGGTACCAAGCATATCCACCGTGACGTTTTCGAGCTTGATGCCGATGTCCTCGGAGATCACTTGACCACCGGTCAAGATCCCAATGTCCTCGAGCATCGCCTTGCGGCGATCACCGAAGCCGGGGGCCTTCACGGCCGCAATCTTGAGGCCACCACGCAGTTTGTTGACCACGAGCGTGGCAAGCGCCTCGCCTTCGACGTCCTCGGCAATGATGACCAGCGGACGGCTGGACTGTACGACCGATTCGAGGATCGGCAGCATAGCCTGAAGGTTGGTGAGCTTCTTCTCGTGCAGAAGGATGAAGGCATCCTCAAGGACGACTTGCATCTTATCAGCGTCGGTCACGAAGTAAGGCGAGAGGTAGCCACGGTCGAACTGCATACCCTCAACGACGTCGAGTTCAGTCGCGAGCGACTTGGCTTCCTCAACGGTGATCACACCCTCGTTGCCAACCCGCTCCATGGCTTCAGCCAGCATCTCGCCGACTTCTACGTCGCCATTGGCAGAGATCGTGCCGACAGAGGCGATTTCTTCACCTGAAGAAATCTTCTTGGACTTCTTCGCGATATTCGCGATCACAGCCTCAACGGCCAAGTCGACGCCACGCTTCAGATCCATCGGGTTCATGCCAGCGGCAACAGCTTTCGCACCTTCGCGAACGATGGCCTGGGCCAAAACGGTCGCGGTCGTGGTGCCGTCACCAGCAACGTCGTTGGTCTTGGACGCAACTTCACGAACCATCTGTGCGCCCATGTTTTCGAACTTATCGGCAAGCTCGATTTCCTTGGCAACGGTAACACCGTCCTTCGTGATGCGCGGTGCACCGAAAGACTTATCCAGGACAACGTTGCGGCCTTTCGGGCCCAACGTTACCTTAACGGCGTCAGCCAAGACATCGACGCCGCGCAGCATACGCGCGCGGGCATCGCCTGAAAATTTAACTTCTTTAGCAGCCATATCCTAAAGCCCTCTTCTTAAGCAGCCTTCTTGGATTTCTTGATCCCCTCGATGACACCCATGATGTCGGATTCCTTCATAATCAGGACATCCTCACCATTGATCTTCACCTCAGTGCCGGACCACTTACCGAAAAGCACGATGTCACCAGCGGCTACATCGAGCTCAACGCGTTGACCCTTCTCGTCGCGGGCGCCGGGGCCTACTGCGACGATTTCGCCCTGCATGGGCTTTTCCTGTGCGGAATCTGGAATAATGATGCCACCGGAGGTCTTTTCCTCGGCATCAATGCGACGAACGACAACGCGATCGTGCAACGGTCGAAAGCTCATATTTCAATCCCCTGTTCTTGCAAGGAAGCAACTCCGGGATGGGCGCCGGGGCGATTTGAGCGCCAACCAAAGGCTAAACCTTTGAGTTCTTGCCCACCAAACGTCCCTGAAAACGCCACCCACACCCTCTGCACTCCCACTTAAGTTGGCACTCCAACCGGGCGAGTGCTAAGGGCGACGGAGATTTAATCCCTCGCTCGCATGGATTCAAGGCCTCATTCTCAGAAAATCGACGAAATTCGATATAAGCCTGCTTGAAATAGCTCTCAAGCACCGAGAAGATGGAGCACGACCTTGCGGCGTTGCGGGGCATGACGGTGCTCAAAAAGGTAAATCCCCTGCCATGTCCCCAAGGCCAGGCGACCTTCTATCAAAGGTATTTGGAGGGAAACATCCGTGAGTGCTGCGCGAATATGCGCGGGCATATCGTCGGGGCCTTCCTGCGTATGGCGATAAAGCTGCGGGTCTTCTGCGACCAGCTTCGAGAAGAAGCTCTTCAAATCTACCCGCACATCCGGATCGGCATTTTCTTGGATCGTTAAAGACGCAGACGTATGACGGCAAAATAAAGTAAGGAGCCCGCAGTCCATATCCTGGGCGTGCGCCCAGTGGGCAACATCCGACGTTACCTCATAAAGGTCCTGGCCCTTGGTGGGCACAACCAAAGTTGTTTCAGCTTGGCGCATCGCTCTGCTTTACCGATTTCCGGAAATGAGTGCAATGGCCAGCCGCTTCGGGGGCATCTCGCTTCGGGGCATCTCGCGTCAAACTCGATACGGCTATGAGCGGCTCTTGCTTAAGCTACCTTTGCTCAGGCCCATACCGTTCCGCGAGCTCTTCCAGGCGTTTCACAGCTGATACATCTCCAGCCGCGATGCCGCGCAGATACCAATGACGCGCAAGCTCCGGGTCCGCCCCATCGGCCTTCAAGTCACGCGCCTTAAACTCGAGAGGATCATAGGTATTGCCGAGAGCGGTCATGGCAACCGCATCACCCCTCAAAGCTGCTTCCTCAAACTGAGCACGCGCACCCTTTACATCACGCAATTCCATAAGCTCGCTTCCGCGGCGAACGATTTCCGCAATTCTGTCGTCACTGAGGCGTGGCAAAACTTCAACTGAAACGCTTTTGGCGATCTGGGCGCGATCCGAACCATCGATACTCGTGGCCGTTATGTCGAGCTGAAGGTGCCCGACAAAAGAATTCGGCAGGCGTAACTTTAGGCCCTCAAGATCTTCTGGCCGGAGCTGCCAACGCCCTTCTTCGATAGGCCTGCCTGCGGAAAGAGCGCTACCTTCCGGTAGATTTGCGACCTCTAACTCGACCTGTTCAGACCCGTCTTGATCCAAGGTTTCAACGGTGAGATTTAATCGCACAGCCTCACCTTCGATGCCTCTGGCCTGTTCCACTAGCAAATGAGGAGCATCGGCCTGCCCGGCGATTACAACCGGCAGCACGCCGGCACTATGCGTAAGCTGGCCATCCGCGCTCTTGGATGTCGCCATAACTGCCACTTCGAACGATCCCGAGTAGTTCTTTGGCGCTAGAAGCTTGATTTCATGAAAATCTTTATACTTGAAGTGCCACAGTCCATCTTCAAGCTCCACCGCACCGGAGAGACGCGCCCCGGCTGGGAGACCCGCTAGTGAAAAAGTAACTTCCTGCGATCCCACCC
>CAXMNO010000325.1:0-2335 GCA_964194655.1 uncultured Acidimicrobiia bacterium | reverse complement strand
GCTCGGATAGCTATAAGCTCTCGGTCAACGACTTTGTTATTCGTGCAGCCGCCCTCGCGCTGAAAAACGTACCGGCGGCCAATGCATCTTATGATCCTGAAGGCCTGCTTTACTATAAAAACGCGGATATCTCAGTGGCTGTTGCAACGCCCAGCGGCCTTATCACGCCGATTATTAAGGCGGCAGAAGGTAAGGGCCTGGCTGAGATATCGAACGCGATGAAGGATCTCGCAGGTCGCGCGCGCGACGGAAAGCTGAAGCCCGAGGAATATCAAGGCGGGACTTTCTCGATCTCCAACCTCGGAATGTTTGGCATCAAGGACTTTTCCGCCGTCATCAACCCACCACAAGGCTGCATTCTTGCCGTTGGTGCTGGTGCACCGCGACCAGTGGTGAAGGATGGTGCACTTGCAGTGGCGACAGTCATGACTTGCACACTTTCAGTCGATCACCGCGTGGTGGATGGTGCTGTTGGGGCGGAATTCTTGGCCGCTTTCAAAAAGCTGATTGAAGATCCACTCACCATGTTGCTGTAAAGCACGTGGCAAAAGCAGCTCTCAGGAATACGGGGATAAAGAAAAATGGTTGAAGCTTCGTATGACGTGGTCATCCTGGGCGCGGGGCCCGGTGGATATGTGACAGCGATACGTGCGGCACAATTGGGGCTCAAAACGGCGATTGTTGAGGAAAAGTACCTCGGCGGCATCTGCCTGAACTGGGGCTGTATTCCGACCAAGGCCTTATTACGCTCGTCGGAGATCTTTCACTACATGGAAAACGCAAAGGACTATGGGCTTTCAGCAGAAAAGGTGGCTTTCGACCTGCCTGCGATTATCGCTCGGTCGCGGAAAGTCTCAGCGCGCCTAAATGGTGGTGTCGGACATCTTTTGAAGAAAAATAAAGTTACCGTAATCATGGGGCGAGGTCGCTTAAAGGGCTCTGGAAAGTTGGAAATCACCAAGGAAGACGGTGGTAAGGAAACGCTAAGTGGTAAGCACATCATCGTGGCGACTGGTGCGAGACCTAGGGAGCTTCCAGGCCTTGAAGGCGATGGCAAGCTGGTGTGGACCTATTTTGAGGCGCTAAAGCCAGATATTATGCCAAAATCCCTGCTGGTTATCGGATCAGGTGCTATCGGTATCGAGTTTGCAAGTTTCTACCGCACGTTTGGTGCCGAAGTGACGGTGGTGGAAGTTCTGCCACAGATACTCCCAGTCGAAGACGAGGAGATCGCAAAGGCGGCCCGCAAGCAGTTTGAAAAACAGGGTATGAAGATTGTGAGCGGTGCCAAGGTGACGAAACTCGTCAAAAGCACGAACTCCGTTACGGCAACGATCGAAGATGCGAAGGGCAAGGCTCAGGAGATCACGGTTGACCGGGTCATATCCGCGGTCGGTGTCGTCGGTAATATCGAGGATCTGGGACTGGAGACGACGAAGGTCAAAACCGATCGCGGCTGTATTGTGGCGGACGAATTCTCGCGCACCGACGAGCCTGGCATCTATGCAATCGGCGATGTTGCAGGCCCGCCAATGCTGGCCCATAAGGCAGAGCATGAAGGCGTCATTTGCGTTGAAAAAATCGCGGGCCGGGATGCTCACCCAATGAAAAAGGCGCAAATTCCTGGATGCACCTATTGCCAGCCGCAAATCGCTTCAGTCGGTTTGACGGAGGCAAAAGCGAAGGAGGCCGGGCACGAAGTAAAAGTCGGACGCTTCCCCTTTGCAGGGAACGGTAAGGCTATCGCGCTCGGCGAACCGGAAGGTCTTATCAAGACGGTCTTCGATGCAAAAACGGGCCAGCTTTTGGGCGCACACATGGTTGGTGCAGAGGTAACAGAGCTTATTCAGGGGTTTGTTGTTGCCATGGGGCTGGAAACGACGGAAGAAGATTTGATGCATACGGTCTTCCCCCATCCAACACTTTCAGAGATGATGCATGAATCTGTACTGGATGCCTACGACCGGGTGATTCATTTTTAAAGGCCGCTTTAACCGACGGATTAACACTGATGGAAAAGAAACCTCTTCGCCATCCTGAAAAGGCACACAAGCCGGATAACCCTGTTCGGCTGCGTAAGCCTGATTGGATCCGCGTAAAAGCGCCGAACTCTAAGGCCTATTTCGAGACCCGGCAGATTATGCGCGACAACCACCTCTCCACCGTTTGTGAGGAGGCGGCATGTCCAAACATTGGGGAGTGCTGGTCCAAGGGCCACGCCACCATGATGATCATGGGCGAGATTTGCACCCGCGCTTGCGCATTTTGTAATGTGGCAACGGGGAAACCAAATCCGCTCGACCCCTTTGAGCCGACCAATGTCGCCCAGGCAGTG
>CAXMNO010000324.1:0-10218 GCA_964194655.1 uncultured Acidimicrobiia bacterium | reverse complement strand
CACATCGTCATCCACGACGATAACCCACTTGGTGTACATGAACTGACGCAAGTAGGACCAAACCCCCATCATGACCCGCTTCGCATGACCCGGATAAGCCTTCTTCATGGAAACCACGGCGACCCTGTAGCTGCAGCCTTCAGGCGGCAACCAGAAATCTGTAATCTCCGGGAATTGCTGCTGCAGAAGCGGAATAAAGACCTCGTTCAAAGCCTCCCCCAGGATCGAGGGCTCATCGGGGGGACGGCCGGTGAAGGTGGAAAGGTAGATGGGGTCCTTTCGCATCGTAATCGCGGTCACCTTGAAGACCGGGAAGGGCTCGACGGAATTGTAATAGCCGGTGTGATCGCCGTAGGGACCTTCTGGTTCATAGTCTTGGAGCGAAACCTCACCCTCCAGCACAATTTCCGCCGTGGCTGGAACCTTGAGCGGCTGGGTTACGCAATCAACGAGCGCTACCTTTTTACCGCGTAAGAGACCTGCAAATTGGTATTCGGAAAGGGTGTCTGGGATCGGCGTCACGGCTGCAAGGATCGTACCGGGGTCGGCCCCGATAACGGCGGCGGCTGGCAGCGGCTCGGGCTTTTCCGCTTTCCAGCGCGCATGATGCTGGGCGCCGCCACGATGCTTTAGCCAACGCATCAAGGTCCGATCCTTGCCAAGGACCTGCATGCGGTAGATGCCGAGGTTGAAATCGTCTTCCTTGCGCGTACCTGGGCCCTTGGTCACGACAAGTGGCCAAGTGATAAGAGGCGCTGGTTCACCCGGCCAGCAGGTCTGGATTGGCAAGGCGGAAAGGTCGATCTCATCGCCGCGGAGCACGATTTCTTGGCAAGGCGCGGACTTGACCGTTTTTGGTTTCATCGCCATGACGGTCTTCAAAAGTGGTAGGTTCTGAAAGGCTTCCTTCAGGTTTCCCGGTGGTTCTGGTTGGCGCAAGAAGGCCAGTGTCTCCCCCACTGCGCGCAGTTCATGGGGTTCGCGTTCCATACCCCAGGCGACGCGTTCGACCGTGCCGAAAAGGTTTGCCAGAACTGGCATGCCATAGGCTTTGCCGTCCCGGTCCACGGGATTTTCGAACAGCACGGCGGGACCGCCCTCGGCCAGAAGGCGGGTTTGGATCTCCGTGATCTCCAGATAAGGTGAAACAGGCTGGGAAACGCGCCGAAGACGCCCTTCACGCTCCAGATGTGCAATGAAATCGCGTAGCGATTCATACGCCATTAAGGCTCTCTCCCCCGCCTCCCTTGATGACTTGATTTAGCTGAACCTACAGATGGACCGGCAAGGGGTAAAGATGAAGCATCTTACTTGTTTCAAGTGTCAGCAGGACCAACGCGTAACACCGTTCCATCAACCCCAATCACGGCGATCCGGATGCCGGCTTCTAGGTCTTCGCCCTCGATCTTCCAAATCGTATCGTCGATTTTAATCTTGCCTTGGCCGTTCACGATCGGCTCTGAAAGGGTGAAGGTCCGCCCGACGTATTGAGCGCCCCTACGGTTCAAGGTTGGTTGATCACTTGCCGGCGCTGGGCTCTTGCGGCGATAGGCACGCCATCCAAAGGCAGAAACCAGCGACATGATTGCGAAGATAAGAAGCTGATATTCAAGTGACAAATCAGGCTGAAAGAATTTCACACCGCCCACGATAGTGGCGCCAAACCCTAGCCAGATAAAGACCGCGCCCGGGGCAAAGATCTCGATCACAACGAAAATGACCGCCGCGATGAACCAATACCAAAATTGGACTTCTTCAAGGAGGATCATGGTGCTCTCGCCTCTAACCTAGCTATCGCCGGCGTCCCAAGGCCCCTCACCACGCTTTGCAGTGCGCTGGTCCATGGCATCGCGGGCGATCTCTGCAATTCCGCCGATGGCCCCGATGACACTCGCAGCCTCCACCGGCAAGAAGAGCGTCTTCTGGTTATTACCATCGGCAAAACGTCCAAGTGCTTCGATATATTTTTGGGCGATGAAGTAATTGAGGGCGTTGATATCTCCGCGTGCAACGGCCTCGGAGACCACCTCCGTTGCTTTGGCTTCCGCCTCTGCTTCGCGTTCTCGCGCCTCGGCGTCGCGGAAGGCAGCCTCGCGCCGCCCTTCGGACGACAGGATCTGAGCTTGCTTGTCACCCTCGGCCTTCAATATTTCCGCTTGCCGGAACCCTTCAGCCTCCAAGATGTTGGCGCGCTTCTCGCGCTCGGCCTTCATTTGGCGTGCCATGGCCTCAACAAGATCTGCGGGCGGGGTGATGTCCTTGATTTCAATGCGTGTTACCTTGACACCCCAGGGTGCGGTCGCGTCGTCCACGACTTTCAAAAGCTGCGCGTTGATTTCGTCGCGTTTGGATAGCAGCTCATCCAAGTCCATCGAACCCATAACAGTTCTAACATTGGTCATGGTGAGGTTCAAAATAGCGCGCTCCAGGTTTCGTACTTCATAGGCGGCCTTGGCGGCATCGAGGATTTGATAGAAGACGACGCCGTCGGCTTTGACCAGGGCATTATCCTTGGTAATCACTTCTTGCGAGGGGACGTCCAGCACCGTCTCCATCATGTTGATCTTGGCCCCGATACGATCGAACACGGGGACGATGAGACTCAGCCCTGGTGAAAGTGTGCGGGTGTAGCGCCCAAATCGCTCGACAGTAAATTCGCTGCCTTGCGGCACTGTTTTTACGCCCAACGCAATGATGATGATCGCCAGGACGACGAGGAAAACGACAAATATTAAAAAGCCACCTATCTCAATTTCCATTGCTCGTCCCTTTCTCTGAGCCCTTGGCCAGACGGCCCGGAGCCTATTTGAGTACGTCACACTAATGTCTAGCGCTTAGCCACGCGTCCAGCCTCTTTATCTAATCACATACTAGATTCGGCCAAAAAAGTACCGAAAATACCGTAATTTGACGTATTAACGTTGTTGCAAGTCGTTTAGGGGACTATCAAAAGTCTAATAAGGTTCGCTACAGTGAAAACCTTAAGGGGGGCTCATGGGCGATCGCCTCTATTAGGAGATCGTCGGTGATGGCAGCTTGGTGAGTGAGACGCGGGACATGGCGCAATTCTATGTGGTTGGTGGTGAGTATATGGATACTCACTTTCGGGAAACCGTCGGTGGTAATGAAGAGTGGTTCGGTCCGTTCGAAAGCTATGATTCGGCTAAGGAAGAATGGGCAAAGCACGCTTGGCAGACCGTCGACAAATGCACGGTTCGATATCGGATCGAATGCATCGACCCGGATGATCCACCGCCTTGTACTGACTGACCCTCTTTTTAAGAGAGGTCGTCAGACCAAAATACGGTTAGCCTATAGGGGAGGGGGCCTATAGGAATGGCTTGGGTGTTGCCAAAATCAGACGACGAGCTTTTAGCGCTCGCCAAAGGCTATCCCTACGAAACCCCAGGTTTTTCCTATCTCTTTTCAAGTGAGACGGTTCAGCCGCTGAACGGTGCCGATCAAACACTCTTTCGTGGGCGAAAGCCGGTGATCGCCCATGGCTCCAACCGGTCACCAGCACAGCTCAGCCGCAAATTCGGAAATTGGTCGCCCCAAGAAAGCTTGATGCCGGTGACGCGTGCGTGGCTCATGGATTACGACGTCGTCTATTCCGCTCACATCACGCAGTACGGCGCGATAGCGACCAACCTTCATTACGCGCCTGGCCACCGGATCGAGCTTTATCTCAACTGGTTGGATGAAAAGCAGCTTGAGTTCATGCATCTTACCGAGCTGCCGAGCGAGAACTACCGCTACGGATGTTTGGCAGATGTGCGCATCGAAGTCGAAGGGGGCGTCCCGGAGGCGGAGCTAAACACAGCCATGGTTTATCTTTCAAATAGAGGCTGCTTTGCACCCGATGGCCATCCGGTGGCGGCAGCCGGACTCCCTGGCGATGGCCGCGCCCATCCACCAAAGGGGCAAGAAGAAGTGCTTATAGCTGTTCGTGACCTCTATCAGCCAGGCGAAGCACTCGACGATCATATCCTGCAAACGATCCGTAACCCTGAACTACGTAAGCAAATCGTGGATCAAATGAAGAATTGTGCCTTGCCACCCCAAGCCCCTCATTTCGAGGTGCTTAAGTCTTAGATAGCGGGTTTCGTGGGTTCTACGCGCCACACAACAGCGTTGCGGACATCGGTGTCTTCGAGTTCGCGTGTGGTTTTAACGGCGTAAGCGATTATACGCTCCAATCCCGATTTAGGCAGATATGTCCGGCCTGGATCGCCCAAAAGCACCTCGGTGCCGCGAGCGGCATGGCAGCCCAACCAACTCTCGATCTTTGCGGCCATTGGGCCCTCGTAGCAGACGTCGCCTGCCAGGATAACATCCCAGTCGCCGCCTTCTTGTTCTAGCAGGTTCCCGTCTAGCGAATTTAAGCGAATGTCATTGGCAGTGGCGTTTAGACTGACTGCAGCTAAAGCGAAGGGGTCGATATCGCTCACCTCGACCAGGGCAGCGCCTGCACGGGCTGCTGCAATTCCCTGAATGCCGCCGCCGCAGGCGAAATCCAGCACCCGCTTGCCAGCCACGACTTCGGGATGATCGAGGATATAGCGGGCAAGGGCTTGGCCCCCTGCCCAGGCGAAAGCCCAAAAAGGTGGTGGCAGGTCGCATTCGGCCAGCTCTTCCTCGCTCGCATGCCAAAGCGGGAAAACTTCGCTTGCGAGATGGAGCTTTATCTCCGGCACAAGCGGTGGTGCAAGCAGCTCGGTATTTGCTTGAATAAAGGCTTTGAGATCGCCCTTGTCGATGGATAGTGCGGTCATACTGAAAAGCCGCAGGCCACAATGGCGGCGAGGAGCGCTAAGCCGATATGACGGTTGGCCTTAAAGCGGAAAAGGCAGTTGTCTGCCTTATCGATGTCGAGCGTGATGATTTGCCAGCCAAAATGCGCGGCAATTACAACAAGTCCGGCAAAATAGATCCAGTTGAACTGGACCATATAACCTGCGGCCGCCATCAAGGCGACGGTCAGGCCATAGAAAAGAACGAGCCAAGGCTTGGTCTTCGCACCCAACTTCAGTGCTGTCGACTTCACGCCGACCAGTGCATCGTCTTCCTTATCTTGATGGGCATAAATCGTGTCATAGCCGAGTGTCCAAAAGAACCCAGCCGCATAGAGCATGAAGGCAGGTGGTGAGAGCGAGCCTGTGACCGCACTCCACCCCATAAGCGCGCCCCAGTTAAAGGTCAGCCCCAACCAAGCCTGCGGCCAATAGGTGATGCGCTTCATAAAAGGATATGTGACGATGAGTGCGAGCGAGGAAATGCCAAGCCAAATGGTGAAGTTATTGAACTGCAGCAGTATCAAAAGACCAACCAGGAGAAGGGCACCAAGAAAGATCAAGGCCTGTAACGGTGTAATCTGGCCTGAAGGCAAGGGTCGTAGAGCTGTGCGTGCGACTTTCGCATCGACTTTGCGGTCAGCCAGATCGTTGATGGTGCAGCCAGCACCCCGCATGACAAAGGCGCCAATGGCAAAAAGGGCCGCAAGCCACAGATCGTGCCAGTTAGCTATTGCGAAGCTGGTGGTGGACTTGAAGGCCATGGCATAGGACCACCAGCAGGGATAAAGCAGCAACCAAGTGCCGATCGGCCGGTCCATGCGGGCGAGCTTTATATAAGGGCTAAGGGCGATGTGACCACGCCTCAAAAGCCAGTATTGCTGGTCGATGTCGCTGGCCTTAGCCGCGCGCGCGCTGCCTTCCTCTTCTGGCTTTTTCATACCGTCATCCATGGGTTATTCTTTAGCGCGCTTTCCCCCACCACAAAAGCGGAGCTTTTTTGCCTTGGAGTCGAACGAGAAAATCGTCACCCGTCTGCATGTTGATGAGCCACTCTCTAAAGGCACGAGTGTTGGGCTTGACCATGGCCGTGCTCATTTTCTGCGGACAGTACTACGTTTGAAGCCAGGCGCTCTCATTGCCCTTTTTAACGCCCGCGATGGAGAGTGGCGGGCGCGAATCGACGGCTTAGGCAAGGGCTGGTGCTCTCTTTCAGTGCTCGACCAAAGCCGGGAGGGCGAGGAGACTCCCGATATTTGGCTTATCTTTGCACCGATCAAACGTGCGCGCCTCGATTTTCTGGTGGAAAAAGCGACCGAACTCGGATGCGTGCGCTTGCTTCCTGTTTTCACAAGGCATACAGCCGTCGACAGGGTCAATACCGAGCGATTACGCGCTAATGTACGAGAGGCAGCCGAACAGTGTGAGCGTTTGAGTTTGCCGGAGGTTTCGGACCCGCTTGCCTTGGATCAGCTTTTAGCCGATTGGCCAGAGGAACGGCGCATTCTTTACTGCGCTGAGGCAGGGGAAGCGCAGCCCATTTCTGAATGCCTGGCAGATTTGCAACCAGGAAGCTCCTGGGCCATTCTCGTGGGACCGGAAGGTGGCTTTTCTGGAGAAGAGCGGAGCGGGTTGTCGCACCTTTCCTTTTGTACCGCGGTAAGTTTGGGGCCTCGGATTTTGCGTAGTGATACCGCAGCTCTCGCCGCTCTCGCCTGCTGGCAGTCCGCGCTTGGCGACTGGAGTGTACGGCCTCATCGGTCGGGCGCGGAGGCGTAAGGGGCAATGAAGGATAGGTGTATGCAGTCTGAGTTTCATTTGCCAGTTTCACTTTACGTGACTTTTAACTTGCAACTCGCTTATGGAATTGCCAACTCTTCACCCGTCACTGTATGGCATGCCGATTGGAGATGCTGAATATGTCTGCGCCGCCATCCGATAAAGGTCAATCGATCACCAGCCGGGACGAGCTGGTACAATTCATCGAGGAAGGTTGTAAGCCAGAGGCGGATTGGCGTATCGGCACCGAGCACGAGAAATTCGTCTACACGGTCGATGATTGCCGGCCCGTCACCTATTTCGGTGAAAAGGGTATCGCTGAGATCTTCAAGAGGATGGAGCGGTTCGGTTGGCAACCCATCATGGAAGGCGATAACGCTATTGCCATGACCGATGGCAGTGCGAGTATCAGCCTTGAGCCGGGTGGCCAGTTCGAACTTTCAGGCGCGCCTTTGAAGGATGTCTTCGAGACCTGTGATGAGGTCCAAACCCACTTAGCCCAGTGCCGTGAAGTGACCGAGCCGATGGGCGTTCACATGATGGGGCTTGGCCTTAACCCCAAGTGGCGTCACGAAGATATCCCCATGATGCCCAAGGGCCGCTATAAAATCATGACGGCCTATATGCCCAAGGTTGGGACCATGGGCCTTGACATGATGTACCGGACTTGTACCGCACAGGTGAACCTCGACTTCGGCTCTGAAGCCGATATGGTGAAGAAGTTCCGGGTGAGCCTCGCACTCCAACCCGTGGCAACAGCGCTTTTTGCGAATTCGCCTTTTAAGGATGGTAAACCCAACGGCTTTTTGAGCTATCGCAGTCATATCTGGACCGATACCGATAACGACCGCTGCGGTATCCTGCCTTTCGTCTTTGAAGAGGGCATGGGCTACGAGCGCTACGTGGATTACATCCTTGATGTGCCGATGTACTTCGTTTACCGCGATGGCCAGTATCTCGATGCCAGCGGCAAGTCGTTCCGTGATTTCTTGGAAGGCAAGCTCGATATCCTCCCCGGTGAGCTTCCCACCACATCTGACTGGTCGGACCACCTTTCAACGGCATTTCCGGAGGTCCGCTTGAAGCGCTTTTTGGAAATGCGGGGGGCCGATGGCGGACCTTGGAAGGGATTGTGTGCCTTGCCAGCCCTTTGGGTCGGGTTGCTCTATGACAGTGAAGCCTTGGACCAAGCTTGGCATCTGATAAAGGACTGGACGCACGAGGATCACGAGAGTCTGCGCCGTGATGTTCCGGTGAAGGCCCTGCACACAAACTTTCAAGGGCGCGCGCTGAAAGACCTGGCCCTGCAGGTGGTCGAGATCGCCGAAGGCGGCCTTAAGCGGCGCAACCGCACGAATGGGGCAGGCCAGGACGAATCCCATTTTCTTGAAGTCTTGCGCGCGCGCGCAGAAAACGGCCTTTCGCCTGCCGACTATCTCTTAGAAGACTTCGAGAAAAGGTGGCACGGCGAAATAAATTCGGTGTTTGTCGATTGCGCCTATTGATCGCGCCGCATCCGTGACTGCAGTTCTCGTGGACGTTGCGTTTTCTAAGAATTTTTACCTATGGTGCACTAATCTTTGCCTGTGGGCGTGTTGCGTACAAAAAACGAGCCGCAAAACAAGTGCGGCTCGGTATTAAGTTTAAAGTGGGATAGGGCTAGAACATTCATTAATGTCCATGGCTCCTTAACAATAGGTTAATTTTTTCGTTTAATCTAGTAATTTATTCTTATTTTCGATTAAAATTGCAATTAAGGGGGAATTTTGATGAAACGTGGACTCGCTATCGCAGGTGGTGTCTTGCTTGGCCTGATCGTAATTATCGGGGCCATCGGTTTTTTTGCACTCGAAAATCTAAACTCTCTGGTCAAAACCGCGGTCGAAGATGTGGGTTCCGACGTGACTGGCACTGAGGTGTCATTGGGCGAGGTCGATATCTCCCTAACCGAGGGACGCGGCAGTTTGCTTGGCTTCACAATGACAAACCCTAGTGGGTTCAAGTCTGATGAGGCCTTTAAGTTCGACGAAGTGACCGTGAAAATCGACCTATCGACCGTCACCAGTGATCCGATAGTGATCAACGAAGTCGTGATTCTTAATCCGGTGGTGACCTATGAGATTGGCAATAAAGAGGCCAATCTCGACCGGATTCAAAAGAATGTGGAAAGTAGCACCGCCTCCAGCGAGGGTTCATCGGATGCGAGCTCCGGCGGCGAGGCGCCAAAAATTATAATCGAAAACCTTTATTTTCGAGGTGGAAAAGTAAACGTTGTCGCTAGTCAGTTTATGGAAAATGCGATGTCGGCTGAATTGCAGGACATTCATTTGAAAGACATTGGCAAAGAAGAAAATGGCGCAACACCGGGTGCCATTGCCGAGGAGCTGATGGGCGAAATGCTCGCAAGCGTAACCGGGGCGATTTCTTCGATCGATATCTCGAAGGTCACCGACCAATTGGGCGAAGGCGTCAAGGACGCGTTGAAGTCGGTGGATACAAAGGCCGTCGAGGACGGTGCGGGCGGGCTCGCCGATGAAGCAGGCGAAGCAATCAAGGGCTTATTCGGTTCAGACAACGACTAGTGCGGCTCAAGATCAAGGAGCGACGGTGCTATATTCCAGCGTCGCTTCTGAGAGGGTCCGGTTGAACCACATCAGACAATGTGTTTGGTCCAATTCCGCGACGAAATCGTCCCCATGACCGGTGGTTCCCGTCAGCTTGACCGGAAATCTGACCCGCAGACCATCGTGGTAATGGATATTGAATTCGATCGGCTGGTCGGATTGAAAGTCGTACTGGATCTTCTCCCCCGGCGCCAATTCCAAGCACAATTCTTGAAATTCGAAGGGAGCTAGGGAGACAGTGCCAGAAGACGCCCGCAGGGAGCTCAGGTTTGGCCCCCCAATGATCGGCTGAGAGAGAATCCACAAGCTCAACATCGTGTAAGCGACCATCAAGATCAGGAAGGGGTACTGGCTCTGGAGCGCGGCTCTGGGTGGCTCGAAGACCCTGAGTGCGACGAAATGCGCCACGCCGACGGCAAAGACATGGCCGACGATGATTGCGATCACTGCGCTGTACCAAACGAACCTGGCACCGATGATGCCGATATCGATGCTGTAGCTCGTCGTCCCGAAAATATCCCAGCCAATCCCGAATGGGTCCGAGACAAGCGGGATAATGAGCTGCCCGGCCACCAGTAGGTAGGAGAGATAGTGCGCAAGATGGTAGGCGATGGCGATCGGCACCAGAGACATTACAAAAAATCCGGCGATCTCCATGACCGGCAGCTCACTACCTGGAACCTCCTTGGCGAGCCAGGAAAAGCCCAGGAAGACCGCAAGGAACAGGAGCGGAGATAAGGCAAGCATAGCGGTGTCGAGCACGACAATGAGATCGAAGCCGAGGTCATGGAACATGAGAAGCGCCGGATGGAATAAGGGCACTGAAGCGATCCATTCCAGAACACCCGCATGCAGTGGCGTTTCCTTGAACCCGTCGAAGGTCACCGTCGAGAGCATCAAAAGCACGAACACCATCATGGAGAGGCGGCTGGGGCGCCTGGTGATCAAACCGCTCGCGTAGGGCCTGAGGTACCAGTGAGAGGGCCGAGCATCGGGGCCGCCCCGCTCTGGTCGGTCGATCG
>CAXMNO010000323.1:0-2730 GCA_964194655.1 uncultured Acidimicrobiia bacterium | reverse complement strand
AGACCTCATTCGAGATCACGCAAGGGGATGCCATGTGGTCACCTGCGGCTCGATGGCGTTGGTGCGTTTGGCCGAGGCAAAGCTGCGCGGCCATTTTCTGCCAGACGCGGTTCTGCAGCAGGCAATCGCACCGTTGTTTTGCGGTGATGCGTCGCATTCTATCGATCACATTGTCTTGGGCTGCACGCACTTCCCCTTGCTGCGCGAGGAGTTGGAAAGGATCGCGAGTTCCACCATCGCCTGGCTTGATTCAGGCAGCGCTATTGCGGCACGTGTTGCAACATTACTTGAGCCCGTCAAAAGGTCTTCGAGTGAGACCGGCGACCAACGCGCCTTCTTTACAACATGGACGCCAGGTTTAGGTTCGCTGCGACCGGCATTTTCGGCGCATGGCTTTCGTGAAATGACCTGGATCGCAGCACCGCAAAGGTCACAGAGAGCCGCAGCCTAGTTTACCTTCGCCCAGAAGTCCTCTTTATCGATCCATGCTGCGTGGAACGCGCCCCTCGATGGGGTAGCTCGGATCGTTATACCCGGGGGTGGAGGGATGCCCGGTCACAACAAGCTGGTCGACGAAGGCTTCATCCTCGGCCTCGAAGTCATGCGATAGGGCGCCAAGGTAGTCTTGCCACTGTGCCATCGTTCTGGGCCCCGCAATGGCGGCTGTAACGAACTGGTTATTCAAAACCCAATTAAATGCGAATTGACCAGGCGTCATTCCCCGCGCCTCAGCGTGTGTTTTTATCTTTTGAGCGATTGCAATCGATTCTTCCCGCCATTCAGATTCCAGCATCCGCTTATCGCCACTTCCAGCGCGGCTTCCCTCAGGTGGTGGACCCTCGGGCGAGTATTTGCCAGTCAGGACACCGCGCGCGAGCGGACTGTAAGGCACCACCGCCATTCCATAGTTATGGCACGCTGGCAGGTGCTCGACTTCTGGCATACGGTTCATGGCGTTATAATAGGGTTGGCTTGCCACAGGTCTTGGAATTCCCGCTTGATCGGCAAGCCTGGCAATCTCCGCAACACGCCAGGCGCGGAAATTTGAAACACCGTAGTTAAGAATCTTGCCTTGCTGTAAAAGCTGACCGATGGCCTCGATCGTTTCTTCTAGCGGCGTTTTATGGTCCTCCCGGTGAAGGTAATAAAGGTCGATTCTATCTGTTCCTAAGCGGCGCAGAGATTCTTCAGCCGCTTTCAGAAGCCAATCCCGGCTGAGGCCGCCTGATCCGTCGTAACCAGCAATGGGGTTGCCTGCCTTGGTAGCGAGCACCCAGTTCTCGCGTTTGTTCTTGATCGCACGCCCAACGATTTCCTCCGCCCCGCCATCTTGATACTGATCGGCCGTGTCGATGAAGTTCACCCCTGCATCAAAGGCACTCTCGATGATCAGGGCTGCGTCGGCTTCAGGCGTTCTGCCCCCAAACATCATCGTGCCGAGACAGATCGGTGTGACCGAAAGGCCGCTGCGACCAAGTGGGCGTTTTTCCATTGTGGAGCTCCAAAATGCTTAAGAACGGTTGATTGCAGGATGATCTAATATGGGTGGTGTCATTAAGAGAGGCGGTGGAGGCCCATTTCCCAAAATCCGATTTCTAGGCGCGTTGCAGCACCAAAGGTTTTGGCCAGCTCCTCGAAACGACCTTCACTCACGCCTTGGGAAGTCAGTTCATCCAGGAAAGCGATCTCGGCGTTGGCGACCTCTTGATAGTCTGCGCTTGCATAGGTTTCGATCCAGCTATTGTAGGGATTGCCGTCTCGCTTGACCCAATTTTGTGCTGTGAGCCAGCGCGCGACTTCTGCGTAACCAACGACGCAAGGGGCGAGAGCTGCGTGCAAATCCAAAAGGTCACCAGCTTGACCACGCTCTAGAACATACCTTGTGTAGGCCAGGGTGGCTGATGCTTCTGGTTCGCGTTCCAGTTCGTCGCGTGTGACACCCCATTCAGCGCAATATTTGACGTGCAGCTCGGTTTCTTCATCTAAAATGGCATCCAAGCCCGCTTTAGAGTGCCGCATCTGATCCAAGGTTTTGCTTTTGTAGATCGCGAGCGCATAGGCGCGTGAGAAATGCAGCAGAAAGAGATAATCCTGCTTGAGGTAATGCTGGAAGGACGCCTCTGCCAGCGTGCCTTCGCCAAGTTGGCGCACAAAGTCGTGTTGAATATAGGCCTGCCAATTGGCTTTGCAGGTTTCTTTTAAGCGCTCAAAAAGCGTGGTCAATGCAGCTTCCCCCAAAAACCAGTGAATCGTAACTGGTGCGTCAAACGCCAAGCAGTCTAGCGGGGGTGCGGCATCTGCCAAGAAAGATTTAGCTGTAACGCAGCTTGTTGTAATTCGAGGGATCGTAGCGAATACGCCGCCTTAAGATGAGGGTTAGGAAAAACGCGCAAGCCTTAGTAACACCTACTTCAAGCCTGCTTTCATTTTCAGCCGGGTCATCGCCTAGATAGAGAAGGATTTCCATCGGCTTTTCTTTAAAGCGGTCCTTAAGACGTAGCCCGGTGATAAAAAAGCCCAATATGGCCCCAATGATGCCGCTTGCCGGAAGGGCGATCAGTATCAAAACCACATAACCCAGCGTTTCAACAACGCCTTCACTTTGTGAAAGGGCGCCAATGAGCACAGCTCCAGTGGTGAGAATTGCAGTGAGGATCACCAAGATGACCCCGATGACCATGGCCTCAACATCGTTAAGCAATTTTTGTGAGGGAAGAAAAGCGCGATGAG
>CAXMNO010000322.1:0-3231 GCA_964194655.1 uncultured Acidimicrobiia bacterium | reverse complement strand
CCCGAATCGAAGGCGGAGGCCGTAATCGCCTTTTATGAGGCGACCACGGACCCCGATTTACAGCATCTCGAGCCGCAAAAGCGGCTAGCGAAGGTGCGAGACCTCATTCTCAAGGGCTTCGATATAGCTCAAAATAATTAGAGAAAACCTTTTTGTGAATAGACTAATGAGTGCAATCTAGATAACTTTCTGCGCCATGGCCCTCACACGTCCTCCCCCGGGCGATCCGAACGCCAATTCATGGACCACCCAGGAGAGGGACGAGGGTCTGAAGGCTTACCAGGCCTTGAGACTGCGCGATCTACTGAACCACGCGCCCTTTGGCAACTTGCGGCCGATTGTTGGGTCCGCCTCGCCACCACATAAGCGATGTGGTGGACTAGTTATGGGTGCTTTTAAGGATGACTACGAGTCCGCGCAGGCTGAAAAACGAGCTTGATTTAATAATAAATAGCGGCGAGCTACCGTCTCGCCGGCTAATTAGGATCTGCGCTCCCAATTTTATTCGAAAGATTCTCTATAAAGCGTACAGCCGAGCTGCAAGAAGCCCCGGCTCGGTGAGCGGACGGGAAAGTTTCATCCAGGCGTATGAGGAAACGGACACCCATCCCACTCTCTGAGGAAAAAGGTCTTTAGGGCCTCGCGCCAAGCGATTTAGGATTGGAGATGCCGCCATCTTTGTGTAAAAGTCGTACAAATTCATCATAGCGGCGGCGTAATTCTCTGCGCTCTTCATTCGTCAACTCAGTGTCAGGAATTCGGCTTAAATCGCGCAGCTTGATGTCTTCCATAGCATTTCCTCTCTGCGAAGACGTTCCAGCCTAGCCATCGTGACGCCGCTTGGTTAAAACTCCGTTATTCACATTCCTCTCAATTCCGTTGGTGTCGTCGAAACGACGACGAAGAGACACTGGCTTGAAGATTCTCTTTACCGGACCAATCAACGCACGCTGCATCTTGGCTCTAGCACATGGTGCGGGTGCTCCTATGGATAGTCCCTTTTTGAATACGATCTCCGACGGGCTAGCAACACACGCTCACTTGGTCGCGCGTTTTGAGTTCAATTATATGGCGCAAAGGCGCGAGGATGGGGTCAAACGTCCACCGTCACCGCAAAGGATGCTTGTGGCGGAATGGAACGCTATCATTACCGAATTACGAGAAAGCTATCCTGGAAGTAGGCTCGTAATCGGTGGGAAGTCTATGGGCGGGCGTATTGCGAGTATGGTTGCAGATGAACAGAAAGTAGCCGGTCTTGTCTGCTTAGGGTATCCTTTCCACCCACCGGGTAAGCCTGAACGCTTACGCACAGCGCATCTGGGATCCATTGCAACACCAATCCTTATTGTTCAAGGCACGCGCGATCAGTTTGGCACGCGAGACGAGGTCACGGGCTATGAGCTTGCAAAGCAAATTTCCTTTCATTGGGCCGAAGATGGCGATCACAACCTGAAGCCGCGCAAATCGTCGGGCAGAAGCGAGGACCAGAACATCGGTGAGGCCATCGCTAAAGTTTCAAATTTTTTGAGTACCTTGGAAGATGAAGGGCAAGTCAAATGATCGAAAATTTCTCGGCCCTCGACGCCTCAGCGCTCGTTTACTTCTTCCTTTGCTGGATAGGGTATGTGCAATTGGCTGACCGCGGAATTCTGGGCAAAACCAATATGGCCGACGTGATGTCAGCTTATCGTCTGCGCTGGATGCGGGTTATGGCCAGTCGCGAGCATCGCATCGTCGATGTTTCAATTATGGGAAATCTCTTAAACGGCACGGCGTTTTTTGCCTCCACCGCTATTCTACTCGTCGGCGGGCTCTTGGCTCTTCTGGGGGCAACGGAGGAAGTCGTTGCCGTATTGGAACATTTGCCATTACTCTCTCAAACTTCGCGCGCCTTGTGGGAAATCAAGGTCTTGCTGTTGGTCGTGATCTTCGTTTACGCCTTCTTCAAGTTTGCCTGGGCGTATCGTCTTTTTAACTACTGTACGGTCCTTGTCGGGGCCAGCCCGATCGAATTCGAGACACCCGAAGAGGCTGAAAAGAACGCCGTGCGGTTGGGGCGGCTCAATCATTTAGCAGCCGGGCACTTCAACAATGGTTTGCGCGCCTATTTCTTCAGCTTGGCTACGCTCGGATGGTTTCTTCATCCCGGGCTCTTTTTGGTCTCTGCAACTTGGGTGATCTGCGTTCTTTACCGCAGGGAATTCCGCTCGAAGTCTCTAAAGGCCGTCTCTGAATAAGGTGCGATCAGCTATGGCCGAAAAGAGAAATGCCGACGATCAAAGAGTGCGCAAGCACTCAATTACCATCGCTGGGCATCGAACTAGCCTTTCCTTGGAAGAAGCGTTTTGGCATGCCTTATCAAATGAAGCTGAAGCTCGTCACCTTTCGATGAATGCTTTGGTCGAGGAGATCGACCGAACTAGGACCGGCAATCTATCGAGTGCTATCCGCGTTCACCTGTTCATGGCCGCATTGGCGGAGAAATAGGGCTCAAGCCCAAGGCTCAGCCTCGAAGGCTAATCTTTACCCGCGCCCTTCTTATTGTTGCGACGAATCCAGGCTTTGGCCATGAAGACGCACGTCGGGCGCGGTCAATTTTCCAGCCCAATCCAGCCCAAGGAAAACGGATTCCGGTTTAATGCTATCGATCAGCCCCAGATGAGCATCAATTTTCCACCGCGGCAGGTCAACAACACCATCTCCGCGGAGGAAAAGAGTGTTGCTGGAATAACGGAGGTTTTCCAAATTAATCAGCCCTTGCTTTATATCAAACCGTCCTGTCAATTCACCACCGTTCGAGCGAAAAGCTTCCTCCGCGCGCTGTAGGGCACCTTCAACCCCATTCAGTCGCGCGATGACTACGCCTAGACTTTGGTGAATAGAGCGTGCCAGAGCGCCCTCGTGCCATCCAGAAAAGCCGATTTCTCCACTTATTTCACCGCCACCCTCAAGGCTTTTAATCAGTTTATCCGGACTGTCCCCTGCACCAGAGAGCCGGAAGTTGACGGCCAAACCGCCCCTAGGCACCCCAAACGCACCGGCCTCACCAAAGATAGCCTCAGGCGAAATATCCAATGCCGAAACCGTAAAGCGCAATGCATGGCGGGGCTTCCCCTGTACTTCGCCCGATAAAATGACTGTCCCATCGCCAAGGCCACCGGTTAGCCTCTCAATTTTTAACCCGCCTGGACTAAGAGATGCCGTAAGAGCTGCGTCGTGAAGAGCGCCGCC
>CAXMNO010000321.1:0-4155 GCA_964194655.1 uncultured Acidimicrobiia bacterium | reverse complement strand
TCATGACATCAAGCCTCGCAGGTTCTAGAGCACTTTCAGCAAAAGTGTGCGCGGTTTTGCGCCCGGAAAGTGCGTAATCATAATAGCTTAGAGCGCTTTGACCCTCTCAACTCGTCCCGGCGCATCGGTGGCGTCCCCAAGATAAGGGTCTTCATGCAAAATGACCTCAGCCCCAGGAAAGGCGGTTTCAAGTTGATGTTCGATCCGATCCGCGACGTCATGCGCCTTCCAAAGGGATACAGATCCCTCCATCTCAATATGGCACTGAATGAAGATTTGTGGGCCCGAAGCACGGGTTCTGAGGTCGTGGAAAGCGAGAATTTCCTCGTTACCCAGAATAATCTCACCGATACGAGCCCGATCCTCATCGGGAATTTCCCGGTCCATCAACATTTGTAGCGAGTCCTTGGCAATCTGCCAGGCACACCAGACGATGTAGGCGGCAATTGCCAAGCCAATAATTGGATCGGCTTGGACGAGACCTAAATTGACACTCAAAAGCAAGGCGACGATGACCATAAGGTTCATCAGCAAATCGCCTTTGTAATGGAGCGAATCGGCCGCAATCGCAATCGAGCCTGTGTGCCTAACGACATAGCGTTGGAAGACAACGAGGGCCAGCGTCGCTATAATCGAAAAGACCATGACCGCGATACCGATCGTGCCCGATTCAATGACCTTTGGGTGCAGCAGGCGGTCGACCGATTGGATCACCAGGAAAAGCGCCGAACCACAGATAAATGCGGATTGCGCCAAGGCGGCCAGTGGTTCTGCCTTGCCATGGCCAAAGCGGTGTTCCTTATCAGCAGGGGTGAGCGCGTGCCGAACGGCGAAGAGACTTATCAGGGAAGCCGCCGCATCCAGGATCGAATCCAGCAACGCACCTAAAAGACTTAGCGATCCGGTTAGTTCCCAAGCAACGAATTTTACAACGATCAAGACGGCGGCGACTGATACTGACATGTATGTCGCCAAACGCATCAAGCGCGCCACCTCCGGTAGCGGCAAGCTTTTTACCCGCTTTTCCGCAGGCTCGCTGGGTTGGTCGCTTTGCATGACGCCCCCGCTCACGGGAAAAGACGCTCCGTACGCCAACCGCCCTCGCCTTCCTTGTGATAGACAAGGCGGTCATGAAGACGAAAGGCGCCATCTTGCCAAAATTCAATCAGCTCTGGCTGAACGCGAAAACCAGACCAATGCGGCGGGCGTGGCACCTTGCCGATACCGTACTTGGCCGCCGCAACCGCCACCCGCTTTTCCAACTCAAAGCGTCCTTCCAAGGGCCGGGACTGATCGCTGGCCCAGGCACCAATTTGGCTTTGGCGTGGACGACTTGCGAAATACGCGTCGGCCTCGGCTTCGCTTACCTGCACGACAGGGCCTTCGATGCGAACCTGCCGGCGCAAAGACTTCCAATGGAACAGCAAGGCTGCCTTTGGGTGTGCTTGTAGCTGGGCGCCTTTCCGGCTTTCATAGTTCGTATAAAAGACGAATCCCTCAGCATCGACCCCCTTCAAGAGCACCATTCGGAGCGATGGCATGCCGTCCGGCCCGAGCGAGGCAAGAGCCATGGCGGTGGGGTCGTTCGGCTCTTCAGCCTTCGCTTCTTCAAGCCAAACCTCAAATACCGTAAGCGGATCGGCGGGCGTTTTATCGCGGATCATCGGCCAGGCGCTCTCCTTAAAAAATTGCGTACAGATTTGGCGATTCGTCCTGCCTCACGTTAGCGCACCCTTAAAGGAGAGACAAAGACCAACCGCCAAAGGAGGGGCTATGCGCCGTCGCTCGCGATAAATTTCTCTGAATTCTTGCCTTTGTGGGGTGCTTAACCGTATCTTTTCATTGAGACTTCACGATCATATAGGGGCGAAGCCTTCTTCGATTCAGAAAGGTTTATATGCGTAATCCTTATCAGGTTCTGGGTGTCGGGCGCGAGGCCGGCGATGCGGAAATCAAGAAAGCTTACCGAAAGCTCGCAAAAAAGCTGCATCCAGACGTGAACCCGGGCGACACCGCAGTCGAACAGCGCTTTAAAGAAGTCTCCCAGGCCTATGCGATCCTGGGGGATAAGGAAAAGCGCGGGCGCTTCGATCGTGGCGAAATCGATGAATCGGGGCAGGAACGCTCCTTTGCTCACGGCTTCCATCAACAAGGCGGTCGGCGACGCAGTGCTGGCTTCGATTTTCAAGGATTTCGGCCAGAAGACATTCTTTCAGAACTCTTTGGCGGTGGGCAGCGTCGTCAAGGACAAGCCAAAGGCCGGGGCGGTGCTAGCATCGCCAAGGGTGCCGATATCAAAACCCGGATCACGGTTCCTTTCCTGGACGCAGTGCGCGGGACGACCAAGAAGCTGCGTGGCACGGACGGTAAGATTCTAGAGATAAAAATTCCGCCTGGAACGGATGATGGCCAAGTATTGCGTCTTCAAGGCAAGGGAAAGCCCGGAGTTGGCGGCAAGGCTGGTAACCTTCTGGTCGAAATTGGGGTGACCCCGCACCCACACTTCACACGCAAGGACCGCCATATCTATCTGGAACTACCCGTGACGCTGCAAGAAGCTCTCCTAGGCGCTGAGGTCGAGATTCCGACACTTGAAGGCAAGGTCTCCCTGAAAATTCCGGCAGGATCAAACAGCGGCACGACTTTGCGCTTGAAGGGCAAGGGTCTGAAGGCCAGCAAGGCCGGGGAGGCAGCAGGTGATTTCTACGTGCGGTTAAAGCTCGTGTTGCCGGATAAGCCCGACCGGAAACTGAAGGACTTCGTAAAATCATGGGGCGATGCGCATAGCTATAACCCGCGCAAGGCCTCGGGCCTGGAAGATTAGTCGCAATTTGCAAGAATTGAAGGGCCGCTAATTCGCCTTCTTCGTGACGAAGCAATCCTGATCGCGCGCCTTCAGCTTCTTACAAAAATCGATCGCTGCGGCCTTCGATGCGAAGGGGCCGGTTTGAATGCGGTAAAAGGTCTTGCCAGAGATATCGGCCTCTTCAGTATGAAGGGTCAGATCGCTCAACAGCGCTTCGTGGGAGGTCTGAAACCGCTTCCAGCCCGGCTCCACGAGAGCGAGCTTGCGAACAGAGGCCAACTGCACCAAATATTCCCCCTGCTTGATGAGGGCTAAAGTCTGCCCAGCCGGCTGTTCATCGGCGCTGTTGATCGCGGGTTTCGCGACCACGCTTTCAGTCTGAATTGGCAAAACATCTTCTTTCGCCGGAGCTGCTTGCGCCGTTTCGTCCTGAGCTGGGATATATTCCGGCGCGGCGGCGGCTGTTACATTTACTTCAGCTTCACTTGGGGTGAGCTTTCCGCCTGTGCCGATTTCAATTGCAGACGCAGGTTTATCGGGAATTGAGGCGACGACTTCCTGCGATGTGGAAAGTTCTTCCGGCTCGGCTGGCAGAGCCTCGCTCGGCTCCCCTCTTGTGGTTGTGTTCTCCGGACCCGTCTCGTGGGGGCCATTTACAGCTAATTCACTACTCCCACCAGACGTAGCCAGCATGGCCTCAGCCTGCGAACCAAACCCGAAGAGACCGCGCTCCTTGGCAATCCAAAACCCGGTCCCGGCAACAACCACCACGGCATAAGCCAGCATTATCGGAAGGTTGGGGACGAGTTTGCGCCAACCTTTCGATTTTCTGGACACATCGCCTTCGACTTGAAATCGTTCAGCGATGGATCCGCACGAGCTCTTAATATCGCCCTTTAATTCCTCAACTTCCTCGGGCGTCAGCTCGGCGGAATGTTGATCGTTTGGGGCCATAGCCTTTCGATCCCACCTATTTATTTCAATTTAAGATTTCAAACATCCCTTGCTATGATTAAAATTATAATAACAAGGAAAGCACGAGTTCTGCCTTTAGCGTAGCAAAAATTTCCAAAAGCCGGCTATTTTTTCAGTACTTACGCACAGAATTCATATCCCACGGCTCCCATTTGGCTTCAGATTATGGTAAAGATCTAAGTGAATTTGAACCTTTATATTTACCTTATCAATACACATTCACACTTATAGTAGCCCGCAACCGCCACTGCGATAAGGGCGTTGCTACAATGTCGAGAAAGTTATTCACTTTTAAACTCGTTCTAGGGCTTGTCGCCACCGCGGCTATTTATGCTTTTGCGAGTGGGGATTTTTGGCTGTCCGGGCCACGCTAT
>CAXMNO010000320.1:0-4530 GCA_964194655.1 uncultured Acidimicrobiia bacterium | reverse complement strand
CCGTCGAAAACCAGCTCGTCTTGCCCGCCGACTTGGTTCACATAAATAAGTGGCAAGCGCGTCTCGACCACACGCGCGATGCCAAGCTGCAGACGCTCATCCAGCTTATCGCTTTCAAAAGGCGAGCCATTGATAACGGCTAGGACCTCGGCGCCTGATTCCTCCAGACATTCCGCCACATCGGGGGCCCACATGTCCTCGCAAACCATCAGGCCAAGGCGCATACCACGCAGGTTGACCGGCCCCGGAAGGGGGCCAGGCTTGAAGATCCGAACCTCGTCAAATACGCCGTAATTCGGTAACTCGTGCTTCAAGCGAGCCGTCTGAATTTTCCCGCCATCTAGAACCAAGGCTGCGTTGCCCACACGCCCACGCAAGGACTTATTGGGATCATCGCTATCCTCATCTTCAACCCAGGGCGCACCGATGATCATCGCTGGACCACCATCGGCGGTGTCACTCGCAAGATCCTCAGCCGCGGCACGAACTTCGTCCACGAACATGCGCTTTAAGACGAGGTCTTCCACGGGATACCCAGAAAGGCACATTTCCGTAAAAATAACGGCATCGGCCCCCATGGCAGCGGCCTCGTTACGCCGAGCCCTGATTTTGGCAAGGTTTCCAGCGAGATCACCACCAGTTGGGTTGATCTGTGCCAGCGCGATTTTCAAGCTCTCAGTCATACCAAACTAAATAAGCCGAGCGCGCCAAACCAGCAAGCCGGAACAAGAAGCAAGGTCGCCGTTTCTCAAAAGATGCAAAGGACCTAAAGGCCTATGCTGCTCCTTTCAACCATCTTGCGGGATGACATCGAAGGCAATTGAGATCCGGTCTTCGTCGCTGACAAAGGGAATGGTGCGATGCCAGAAGTAAGAGGGGAAGGTTAGAAGCAGCCCCTCTTCCGGCTGAACGCGCTGCACATTCGATTTGGCCGCCTGGAATAGCTTCTCCTCGCCACGGCCAAACTCGATCCAGCCTTCTTCCTCACCCGCCTCAGCTTTTTCGGTTACCGCGCCTGGAAGCTTTACATAGTAGACGCCGCTAAGCCACGCGTTGTGATGGATGTGCGGGACTTGAAAACCTTGGCGCCACATACGAACGCCCCAGGCCTTAAAATGATAGTGATCGGGACGTCCAAGGCTGAAGGGATGATCGGCGACAGGCAAACCCTCCATAACCAAGCGGGCGGTATCGTGGATGAAGTTCCTTAGAACGACCACCTCGGGTTTGTCGCCCGACAGGATCTCATCGGTATCGAAACCGTGCACCGTCGTCTTATCTTCACGCAGTGTCGGGTGGGTTGAAACGTGCTCAGCCAGTGCCCGGTTTAACGCTCCAAGACTTTCAAAGCCGCCAAGGCTTGGGTCCCATTCCTCGATCCTCCGGCGCTGAAGGAGGTTGTCGCGGTCAAGCAAGTAACGCTCCTCTTCCTTACGATCCAAAATCGCAAGGCAGGCCGATTTCAGGGAGAGTGCTTGCGTGCTTGCCGGATCTTTTTGAAGAAAGGCCTCGATTTCCTGAAGCGCTTCGTCTGCCTGGCCGTCTTTTATAAGCGCATCGGTAAGACTGAAGCGGAACTTTGCCTGACCCGGCATTTCGGCAACGGCGGCCCTGAATTGTTCGATCGCAGCCCGATAGTCGTCTGAATAGGAAAAGGCGTTACCCAAATTATGCAGGGCCTCGACATCGCTCGGGTCAAGCTGCAATCCTTTTTCCAGCGCATCCTTTGCCTCCCGGGTGCGCATTTGACCAAGCAAAGCAGCGCCAAGATTGGTATGACCGCGTGCAAATTCGGGCATCAAATCTATAGCTTTTCGCAGTGCCTCCTCCGCCTCTGTGAATCGCTTGGCGGCAAGAAGGGCAGTTCCCAGGTTAAAGCGCGCACCGCCATAGCTTGGGTCCAAGCGGACAGCTTCACTCAACGTCTCCACCGCATCAGCCAGCTCGCCGCATTCCTGCTGTAGGGAACCCAGATTATTCAAGGCTTTCAGGTTGTTAGGGTTGGCCTCTAGGGCGCGGCGGTAGCAGTCCTTTGCCTGGTCTATCGCGCCCCTTTGTTGCGCCAATAGGCCGGCTCCATAATGGGCCATGGAGATGGCTGGGTTATTTTCGGCGATCTTGAGGAAAAGCTCTTCAGCTTCTTGAAGCGCACCGCTTTCAGCCAAGGCATAGGCATAGGTCAGTTGAATATTCTGGTCGTGCGGGGCCAAGGCGGCCGCCCTGGCCAAGGCGTTTGCCGCCACATCTCTCTCACCCAGGCGCTTAGTCGCCTCCCCCAAGGCAAGCCAGGCTGGAAGGTGGCGTGGCTCGATCGCAACGGTCTGTTCAAGGAAGGGGCGTGCGTCTGCAATCGCCCCCCTCTCCAAAAGGAGAAGAGCCAATAGATAAGGCGCGTGCGAGGGGAGGTTCGCGCGCGCCATAAGGTGGCGAAGTTGCGCCTCCCCCTCTTCACTTTGTCCCCTTTTGTGCGCGATGAACGCCAAGAGAGCTTCGGCCAGGCTATCTTCGCCCCTAGCCGATAAGAGGGTGCGGCAAAGCTTGTCCGCTTCGCCGAAGTTGCCTTTTTCAAAGTGAGCAAAAGCCTCTCGCAACAGAGCTTGAGGCTCTAAAGCACTCGGCCCTAATGTACTGGCACCCTCCTCCATCGCCGACCCCCTGAGAGTTCCATCATCATGGAACTGGTTCGTCCGCACATACTAAAGCTACATCCTCGGCAGTAGTGTCTCAGCCAGACGGGCCCAATAGCTGGCCCCGATTACCGAAATCTCATCGTTGAAATCATAACCTGGATTGTGGAGATAACAGCCGCTTTCCCCACTCGCATCGCCATTGCCTAAGAGAATATAGCAACCTGGCTTTTTTTCGAGCATGAAGGCGAAATCTTCAGAGCCCATGCGCGGCTCAACGCCCATCACCACATTCTCCTCACCAACGACTTCGCGCGCGACTTTCGCACAGTGTTCTGTTTCAGGGCCTGTGTTCACCGTTGCCGGATAGCCTTGCTGGTAGCGAATTTCCGTGACCGCGCCATTGGCAGCAGCGATGCCTTCCGCGATTTTCCTGATCTCCCCCTCGATCCAGCCTCTGGTTTCTGGGCGAAGGGTGCGCACCGATAGCGATAACTCGACCGCTTCAGGGATGACGTTTACCGCCGTTCCCGCATGAACGCAGGTCACGGAAACCACGACGGAATCCAGCGGGTTGGAGCGACGGCTCGCAATTGTCTGGAGAGCTGTGATGATTTGCGCTGAGATTGGTACCGGATCGTTCGCCAAATGTGGCATCGCGGCATGTCCACCTTGCCCGCGCACAGTGATATGTGCCTCATCCACGGCGGCCAGAATGGCGCCCTCGCGCAACGCTGCTTGCCCGGCCGGCAGGCCCGGCATGTTGTGCATTCCATAGACCGATTCGCAGGGGAAGAGCTCGAAGAGTCCTTCTTCCACCATCACCTTGCCGCCGCCCAGATTTTCCTCGGCAGGCTGAAAGATGAAAGCAATCCGCCCATCGAAATTACGGGTTTCGGCCAGATATCGTGCGGCACCCAGCAGCATCGTCGTGTGACCATCATGGCCGCAAGCATGCATCTTGCCGTCGTGGACAGACATATGGTCGAAGTCGTTCGTTTCCTGCATGGGAAGGGCATCTAAGTCGGCACGCAGGCCGATCATGCGGCCATTGTCGCTTTGCCCCTTGAGCAGCCCGACGACGCCGGTTTTCGCCAGCCCGCGATGCACCTCGATCCCCCAGTCTTCCAGTTTTGCCGCCACTACATCGGCTGTGCGGTTTTCCTCAAAGGCGAGTTCTGGATGCCGGTGGATATCGCGGCGCCAGGCCTTCATGTCAGTCGCAAATTCGGTGATCCTGTTGATGACGGGCATGCTTAAAATCTCCTACGGCACCGACTCATTAAATCTGAGCCAAATTCTTAGTGAGGCGAGCTTAACGGAAGCGAGATAGTTGTCATCTCGTTTGTCGTAGCGTGTGGCGACGGCGCGGAAGTGTTTGAGTTTGTTGAAGAAGCGCTCGACGGCATTGCGTTGTTTGTAGAGCCAGCGGCTGAAGGCGGGCGGATCGAGACGCCGCGGCATGGCGCGGATGTTGCCCCAAGCCCCGCGTTCGGCGAGCCATTGGCGAAGAGCGTTGGAATCATAGGCGCGATCGGCCAAGAGAATGTTTCCTGTGCGCAGGGTATCAAACATATCCTCGGCGCTGCGGCCATCGTGGGCTTGGCCTTCGGTGAGCTTCAGAGCTATGGGCAATCCCATGGCGTCGACAAGGGCGTGGATCTTCGTCGTCAGCCCGCCCCGTGAACGGCCCATGCAACGGGATATGATGTCTTTTTTTTACCATTCGCGGCATGCTGATGGACCCGGATCGACGATGAATCGATCATCTGAATGTCACCGTCGTAAGCCTCTGACACAGCCTCCAAAAGGCGATCCCACACGCCCGCTTTGCGCCACCGGTCAAGCGGTTCACACAGGTGGTGTGAAGGCCCGTAGCGCGCCGGAATATCCGCCCACGGTG
>CAXMNO010000319.1:0-3459 GCA_964194655.1 uncultured Acidimicrobiia bacterium | reverse complement strand
AAGGCGGAAGATTTCAAGCCGGGCCGGACTGCCAAGCTTTTCCAGACAAGAGGCTGCGTGTTTCAATTCCATAGACGTTATATGGACCAAGGCATCCTGGTTTGTCAACTATATTTCTAGAATTATCGAAATAAAAACTTGGACGCAAAGCTTAGAACTACTGGCAGGCTCTCAGCGCCTGATTTCGAACGGCAACGGAGCGTCTTTTCCTATATCCTCGCCGCCTACCTCGCCCAAGGTCACGATCTCGGTGACATTTGAATAGCTTGGTCCCCGCCGACATGCCTCTAACATAGAATCGACGTCTGAAGACGGACCGCAAAAGAGCGCTTCCACCACACCATCAGCGCGATTTCGCACCCATCCGGCAAGCGAACGGAGATTTGCCTGGTCATAAGCCCAATAGCGAAAGCCAACGCCTTGCACACGGCCATGAATAGTGATGTGCAGCAGTTTCTTCATGTGGCTGTTCAACGAGCTAGCTTTCTTTTTCGGCCCTATCTTCGTTGGGAGGATAAAGGGCTGTAAAAGCGACCTGCAAGGCACGGCGCGCATTATCTTCCCATTCATCACGGCGCTGCCATTGGTCTTCGACCGTCAAGGCTGGATCGGCGCGTTGCTCGTGCATCAACCTATTGCGCAAACCGTGCAACCAAGTGAGGTCCCGGCGCCTTATGCCCGGCATCCAGTTCTGCGGCACTTTCAAGCCTTGCGCACGCGCCTGACATTCCACAACAGCCGCCGATAAAATAACGCTGGCCGCCCAAGCGCCCGCACAAAAGACGGCTTGGAGATCGATCATCATAGCAACCGCCTGCTCGCTTGGCCGCCGCACCCCACGCTTTGAAAAGCGCGCTTGTTCATCCTCGAACCAGTCGCGCCGCTCCTGCCAGGTTATCTCATCTGGGTATTCTAGGTGTTCCAAGGCCTTGGCGTGCCTCCGCCCTCGTCACTCAAACTCTAAGATAGCCTGATCGACCACCAAGGAGGCACCTGGCTCGGCATGGATTTTTGCGATCACGCCATCTTTTTCGGCACGGAGAACGTTTTCCATCTTCATAGCCTCCACCACCGCGAGCTCTTCACCTGCTTTCACACCTTGCCCCTCTTCAACGGCGAGCGAAACCAGGAGCCCCGGCATCGGTGACAACAAGAAGCGTGAGAGGTCCGGCGGCAACTTAACCGGCATGTAAGCCGCGAGCTCACCCACCCGTGGCGGCACGACCAGAACCTCGAAGCTTGCCCCTTCGTGTGTCACGCTAAAGGCTGGGCGCCTGCGGTCGATCTGAACCGCGCGTTCCGTACCATCGATCACGCAGTGGAAAAGAAGAGCACCGGGCTTTGCCTCAATCGCGATTTCCCGCTCGCGCCCCTTGCCATCCAAAACCCGGAAAAGCGCAGCCTCGGGAATAACGGTGAAGAGATGGCTGTCCCGCTCCACCATCACGCACCATTCGGTTGCCTGAGAGTAGGACTCGCTGGACGGATTGCTGGCCAAAGCCTCGCGCCGCATACGCCGATGCCAAGCCGCGGCAGACAAAGCAAGAAGGTCTTCGTGGACTAAGGCCTCTAGAACGCTACCCTCAAAACCCTCTGGATACTCTTCAGCGATGAAGTTCGTGGTAAGGCGGCCTTCGCGAAATCGTTCATGCGCGATGACGGAGGAAAGGAAGGGAATGTTATGACTGATCCCCCTTATCACGAACCCATCAAGCGCCTGCTGCATCGCGGCGATAGCCCGTGCACGGTCCGGCGCATGGGTCACCAGTTTCGCGATCATGGGGTCATAGTACATCGTGATTTCGGAGCCTTCGGTGACCCCGCTATCGATGCGTACGCGGGCTTCCTCATCACTCCAGCGCCCACCTTCTGGCTCGCGGTAGTGTACGAGGCGCCCAATTGATGGCAGGAAACTCCGGTAAGGATCTTCGGCATAAACGCGGGTCTCAATCGACCAGCCGTTCAGCTTTACCTCATCTTGCGCAAAATCGAGCGCTTCACCAGCAGCGATGCGGATCATCCAGCCAACGAGATCTAATCCGGTAATCATCTCGGTTACCGGATGTTCGACCTGAATGCGGGTGTTCATCTCAAGGAAATAGAAGTTCCGATCTTTATCGACGATAAATTCGACGGTCCCGGCGGAGCGATAATCGACTGCCTCGGCAAGGGCCACGGCCTGCTCACCCATCGCTTTCCTTGTTGCTTCATCGAGGAAAGGGGACGGCGCTTCTTCAACGACCTTTTGGTGGCGCCGTTGTATCGAGCATTCGCGTTCACCCAAATAGAGCGTGTTGCCATGCCCGTCGGCCAGGACCTGAATTTCGATGTGGCGTGGTTCTTCGATGTACTTCTCAATGAAAATGCGATCATCACCAAAGCTTGAGCGCGCCTCGTTTTGGGCCGAGCGATAGCCCGCGCGCGCCTTATCGGTGTTCCAGGCGATGCGCATCCCTTTCCCGCCGCCACCGGCGGTGGCTTTGATCATAACGGGGTAGCCGATTTCGCCTGAAATTTTGACCGCTTCATCGGCATCGGCGATGAGCGCCATGTGACCAGGGACCGTGCTGACGCCCGCCTCCCCCGCCAATTTTTTGGAGGTAATTTTGTCGCCCATCGACGCAATCGCGCCGGCTAGCGGGCCGATGAAGGCGATGCCCTCCTTTTCAAGGGCTTCCACAAACTGGGCATTCTCAGACAAAAAGCCAAAGCCAGGATGAACCGCCTCGGCACCTGTTGTCTTACAAGCCTCGATAATCTTATCGATAAGGAGATAGCTTTTAGAAGAAGGGGCTGGACCGATCCTGACAGCCTCATCCGCCCGGCGCACATGCTCGCCATCCCCATCGGCATCTGAATAGACTGCCACCGTCTTGATCCCCAGATCCTGGCACGAGCGGATCACCCGGCAAGCGATCTCGCCGCGATTGGCAATCAAGATCTTAGTGAAGGTCTTTGCCATATTTCGCCAATTCCCCCTTATGCGTCTTAGCCAATTCCCTCAAGCCCGCACTAGAGCACGTTTAGTAAATTCTGAATCACTAAATGTGCTCTAAACTATTGTTGTCGCGCGCTTTCCGAGCGCAAAACCGCACACACTTTTGCTGAAAGCGCTCTAGAGCGGCAAATTATCGTGTTTTTTCCAGGGATTGCTAAGCTTCTTGGTCTTAAGCATACGCAGTGACTTGATGATACGACGGCGCGTGCCGTGCGGCATGATGATGTCGTCAAGAAATCCGCGCGAGGCAGCAACGAAAGGATTGGCAAAGCGCTCGCGGTATTCTTCCGTGCGCTCGGCGATTTTCTCTTTATCGCCCGCGTCCGCGCGGAAGATGATTTCCACCGCCCCCTTCGGCCCCATGACCGCGATTTCCGCCGTTGGCCAGGCGTAATTCACATCCCCTCGCAGATGCTTGGAAGACATAACGTCATAGGCGCCGCCATAAGCCTTGCGTGTAA
>CAXMNO010000318.1:0-5993 GCA_964194655.1 uncultured Acidimicrobiia bacterium | reverse complement strand
TTTCGGAATAATATCGGCAGCCGTTACATCGTTAATGCAGGTATAGCCGAAAATGTAGTCGCCTGCTTCTTCCTCGCTAACATTGCTGCAGGCCTTGCCGATAACGATGCCGAGCTCGCCCTCGTAAACGATATTCCCGCTGTACGAAGGGGGACGGCGAATCTCCTCACCGTGGGCTAGAAAGGCGTTGGGTGCCTTCAACAGAAAGAGGGGTTCATCAGGGTCCGCAACCTTCAACCGTGCGGCCAAGGCGTGGTAGTTGTTCCACAGACAAATCATTTTAGACGGCGTGGTCGGCGTGAGGATCTTGACCCCGCTTGCCTCAAGTGTCTCTCCGGTCGGCTGGGGATTATCGAACATATCGCCGGAATGAACTGAAATGCTGCCGCCATCGAGGGTGCCGAACCCGACATTTCCGTCGTGTTCGAAACGTACCCAGTGAGCCATTTGGCTTCTCCTTTTCACTACGAATTCTTTTAGGCCGCGCTATAGATGGGAATACCCGGTGCGCTTTTAGGAGCCGTTGCCCGGTATAGGATATGGCCCGACCAGCTCATAGATGCGTTCCCGCATCATGAAAGGATTACAATTCACCAATTGGTGAGATATGGAGCAACGGCACCGGATGAGAGGCTGTAGTTGAAAAGCCTCACCTCAGCGCTTGCGGTTGGCATCATACCACGAGTTCGGAAATTGCTTGATCCAAAAATTTTTCGAAGGCCGGCTCGTTGCCTGGGCTCGCGACACAGTGGCCCCAAGGTGAATCGAAAGGCCGCAGCACGGCGTTTGGCAGGCGGCGCACTTCGTTTTCATTGTCCTCCGGTGGGAAGTAGAGATCCTGGGTGCAGGGGATCACAATCGCCTTTGCTTGAATGGATCCGAGAGCCTTTGGGAAGTCGCCATTGTAAAGCCTATTGGCGCTAATGTCGCCTTGCTGCCAAGCCCAAAGCTTGGCCAGGAGGTTGTTGGCGTCCCAGTTTTGGACATGATCCTCTTCCCAATCGAGAAGTAGGTCCTCGACGGTTTCGAAGCCGAGCTCCCTATAAAGCCCCTCGCGGTAAAAAGTTTGGGAAAAGGCCCAGCCAGCATAAACCCGGCCAAAGGCACGAAGGCCGCGTTCGGGCTGTCTCTCATAAGCTCCCCCGTTCCAATCGGCGTCCGCTAGAAGGGCTGCCTTGACGCCTTCCAGGAAAACGAAGTTGTGGGGTGAGGTTTTGGCGGAGGCGCAAAATGGCACGATTGCGCGGACCATCTCGGGATACTGCGCGCCCCATTGATAGGATTGGCAACCGGCCATGGACCACCCGGTCACAAGCGCCAGGCTTTTGACGCCCAAGCGCTGCGTCAAAAGCCGGTGCTGGCATTGAACATTGTCCCAAAGAGTGACCCTGGGAAAGCGAGGACCGTCTTGTGGGGGCGGCTGGTTGCTGGGGGAAGAGGAGTAGCCGTTGCCGATGAGATTGACGGAAACAACGAAGTGCCGGGCCGGGTCGATAGCCCGGCCCCGTCCGAAGAAACCTTCGTTACGGATGTGGCTGCCGGTGTAGAAGGTGGGCAGTAGAACCGCATTGTCGCGGGCCGCGTTCAACTCGCCATATGTCTTGTAGACAAGACGGGCATTACGCAACACCCCACCCGATTGCAGGGGGAGGTCGCCAGCTTCGAAGATCTCATGGCTCTCCGGCATAAAAAATTCTCCTCAAGACCACCTCAATAGAGCCGCAGGTATTCTTGCACCTCCCAGTCCGTGACGGTCTGATGGTAGCGTTCCCATTCGTCGAGCTTGTAACTGAGATAAGAGCGATGCATCTGTTCGCCGATGGTTTTCTTGGCGAAGTCGTCGTCGCGCAGAATTTCGATGGCCTCTAGAAGATTACGCGGCAGGCGCTGGGCGCCGGACTCCTTCAATTCCTCCACCGTCATGGAGTAGAGATCCCTGTTGAGGGGTTCGCCGGCCTTGTACTTGTTGACCACGCCCTCGGTCATTGCGGCGGCGGTCATTCCGAGGCCAAGGTAAGGGTTCATGCACATGTCGGCGGCGCGATTTTCGATGGCGTAGCGGCTCTGTGGTAGGCGCAGCATGGCGGACCTGTTGTTATAGCCGTAAGTCATGTGGGTGGGAGCCCAGGTCACCGTCCCGCCCTCGAAGCCGCCGACTTTCGGAACAAGTCCGTTGTAGGAATTGACCGTGGAGCAGGCAATCGCGGTCAAGGCACCACCATGGCGAAGGAGCCCGCCGACGGCGTGGAAGGCAGCGTCGGACCACTTGCCTTCGGGTCCTTCGAAGATGTTGATGCCAAGATCATCTATTCGCTGCATTGAGGTGTTCATATGTGCGCCCGACCGCCAGTCACCCGTTGTCGGCTTCGGCATGAAGGTCACAAAGATGCCGTGCTTCTTGGCGATCTCCTTCAAGAGAACGCGCAGAAACACCATGCGGTCAGCCATGCCCAGCACGTCGGTATAGTGAAAGTCCAGCTCGAACTGCGAATAGGCGCCTTCGGCCACGACGTCGTGTAGGTTCCAGCCGAGATCTTCCAGAATGTCGATCAATTCGCCGAGGAAGGCCATGGAGTCGATCGAGTATTCGGCATCATAGCCGAAGGCTTGGCGCCGCGGTCTCAGACCCGCACCTGCCGGTGGGTCATTGTCGAAGGCCTTGACCGGCTGCCCATCTTTCCAGCGCAAGGTGATGAACTCCGGCTCGATCCCGGCATAGGTGGCATAGCCCAATTCAGCCGTTTCGCGCACGATTCGTTTCAATGCGCTGCGGGGGCAAAGGTTATAGGGTTTATCCTCCCACCAAAGATCGGCAAACATCCAAGCGCAGGTCTTGTTCCAAGGGCAAATCACCAAGGTATCGAGGTCGGGAATGGGAATTTGATCGGAATCAGCCGCTCCCAATTCCGGCACGAAGGAAATGGAATGGACGGCGAACTGCGGCCCCTTACCCCGGCAGAGGAGTTCGAAATCGCTAATCGGGACAGGTTTGGTCTTGGGAATGCCGAGGAGGTCGATCCAGCAGGAGAGGATGTACTTGATACCTGCTTCCTCGAGTTTCGCTTTCGCGTCTTTCACACGCTCCATATCCGGCAGCGCGTCCGCCATGCATGTCGGGTTCGCTAATGCCATGTCTTCGATGTCTCCTGTTTTTCGCCGACGACCTCGCATTAATTCGTTCGAAATATTCGTTTTTTCAGTTCACCAGCTTAGGGGTGATGGAAAATCATAATTTTTACTATATTGATACTGAATAATTATAATAATCAACTTATTTTGTTTTATTGGCAACTAAAACGTCGTTGGAACGCAAAATCCATATTTTGGAAAGACTTGACGGCGACCGCGGTCACACGCGCGAGAACGCCGCCCCAGCGGTGCGGCCTGACGCCGGGAATATCACCCATCGGGGGGATGCTATTCGTTGGTCGCGTGGCCAACGTGGCGCTTCAAGAGGAATTGATTCTTGAACATCGCAATTGAGGTCATGACTTCGACAGCGCCAATGTCGGGCGCGTCGAATATGTGTCGCTCGAGGAAATGTGTGAATTCCTCATCCAGATCGCACACAATTTCGACCAGCAGATCGAATCGCCCGCTAACCCAAAGCACATAAACCACCTCCGGTTCTTTGGAGAGGCGCTCGGCGACGGCACGCGGCGTGTTGCCGGATGCGACCTTGATGCCCAGCATACCGTCGGCGGCGTAGTCGGTGGCAAGTGGATCGACCACGGCAATGATTGAAAGCATTCCAGCTTCGCGCATCGAGTTGACCCGGTTGCGCACCGTGCCGGGGGAAACGTCGAGCTTGGCTGCGATCACATCATAAGGCAGGCGACCGTCTTCCTGTAGCAGCTTGATAATTTCCTGGTTGAGGGAATCCGACGGCAAGGCGAGGCTAGAAATCTTGCGCGCCTCCCGGGCTGCCTTGCCGGTGCCGCGTTCTTTATTTCGCCGTCGCGGATTCTCAGTTGACATGATCTTCCCCGGAAGTTGACGAATCCATAATAGAATCGCCTCCAGATAACGGAAACCGCAATATTATCAGGATCGGCTTATCCGATTAATCTTCAATTAGGGAAGAGTCCAAGCGGGCCGGGCCTACCATTCGCCAACATTTTCCATGGAAGCCCATGGTTCTTGGATGGGCAGTGCACCACCATCCTGCAACAGCTCAATGGAAATATTATCGGGTGATCGCACGAAGGCCATGCGTCCATCGCGTGGCGGGCGATTGATTGTGACACCGGCGTCCATCAAGTTCTGGCAATACTCATAGATATTTCCCACGCAGTAGGCTAGGTGACCGAAGTTCCGTCCGCCATCCAACTCTTCAGGATCATAGTTGTAAGTGAGTTCGACCTGGGCGTCCTCGTCACCGGGGGCGGCCAGCATTACGAGCGTAAAGCGCCCTTCGGGGTTATCGTAACGCCGGACTTCCTGCAAACCCAGCTTATCGCAATAGAAGGAGAGGGCGGCATCAAGGTCGGCAACTCGGACCATGGTGTGAAGATACTTCATGCGCATTTCGTGGGTTCTCCGCAGATTATTTACGTTACTGAATTGATGCAGCAAGATAGCCGCTCGCCCACAAGAGGGCCAGCCGCCTTCCCCCTTAATTTGCGGAGTTACTCTTTCTCGACGAGTTGCAGTCGCGAATCGTCGCCACGCAAGGCGTCTATTTCAGCCCGGCGTTCTTGGAAGCGCGCTAGCTTACCACCCTTAAGCTTCTCGCCGCTTGGCAAACGGACCTTCAAGGGATTGACCTGCTTACCATTTTTATGAATTTCATAATGCAGGTGTGGTCCTGTCGAGCGACCGGTCGAGCCGACGTAGCCAATAACCTGGCCTTGCCTAACTGCGGCGCCGCGCTTGACGCCCTTTGCGATGGATTTCATGTGCGCATAGGCGGTCTTGTAGGTGGAGTTATGGCGAATCCGCACATACTTGCCATATCCGCCGTTGCGCCCGGCTGCTTCCACCTTGCCTTTGCCCGCCGCATAAATGGGTGTGCCTCGGGGTGCTGCGAAATCCACACCGCGATGCAGTTTTGTATAGCCGGAGATCGGGTGCTTACGCTTGCCGTAGCCTGAGGAAATTCTTGCGCCATCGACAGGTGTGCGCAGAAGGGCTTTGCGCACGGACTGCCCGGTTGCGTCATAGTAATCCGCATCGCCATCTTTATCTTCGAAGAAGTAGTAGGCGATCTCTTTACCCGATAACGTCATCGAGCCGTAGAGCAACTCCCCAGTCTTTGCCAATCTTCCTGTAGAGTCGCGATAGGTTTCGAAGAAAAATTCGAAGCTGTCGCCCTTTTGAACCTCCCGCTGGAAGTCGACGTCGAAGGAAAAGGCGCGAATAGCCTCAATCATGATGTTGGGCGGAAGGTCTTCTCCTTCAGCAGCCGCGGCCAAGGATGTCTCGATGATGCCACGTACGCTCGCCAGCTCGCGCATCAAAGGTCGCTCGATAACTTGAGCGGTGAACTTATTATTACTGTCGCGCTCGACTTGGATATTCCGGAAAAGGTTCTCCCTTAAGGCTAGCCTGAGGAGTTGATCTCCATTGCTTGCCTCTGAAGCGCTTTCTTCTGCTTGTGCGAAGAGCGTTAGATAAATCTCCTGACCGGGTTTCAGGTTCCGTGGGTCGTAGGCTTTTGAAAGCGCGGTTATCGCATTGTGCGATTCGCGCCTTGTTAAACCGGCGTCCACCAGAAGATCCATAAGAGTATCGCCTCTGGAGACCGCCACACGACGCATTAAGGTCGCTGGGGCCATTTCTTCCAGCGGCAATGGTTTCGTAGATTCGCCCAGTAGGCTTGCTGTCGGAGCGTAGTCGCCACTCCGCGCGCGCTCCAAATCCACGAGCGCGGGCGATTCGGGCGCTTTTTCAGGAAAGAACATTCCAAACGCAAAGCCAGTTGCGATTAGGAGGCCCAGAAATGCGCCGCCGATGACCATCGTGCGTGGCGCGCGCCTGCTTTCAGTCGCATT
>CAXMNO010000317.1:0-2954 GCA_964194655.1 uncultured Acidimicrobiia bacterium | reverse complement strand
CGAAACACGCCGTCCCCAAAGCCAAAGGGCGATGGCGGCGATAAGCGTCGTGATCGCTAAAACGCGATGGTTGAACTGCACGGCGGCTAAGTTTTCGAAGAAATTCCGGTGAAAGGGGAGAAGTTCCCCATAGTCAGCCGGAACCAAGCTTTCCCCCATCAAAGGAAAGCTGTTGTAGATCAGACCGGCATCCAGTCCCGCGACAAAGCCGCCCGATGTAATGGTTATAAAAACCAGAAGGCCGAGGGCAATAAGCAGCCCTCTCAAACGAGAGAGACGCGGATCGGGAGACGGGCGCGGGTTCGGGCGAAGGAGGCCTGCAGCAACCCAGAACACATAGCCATAGATCAAAAGGGCCGCGATCAAATGCAGGGTCAAGCGGTATTGGCTCACATCAGTTCCATCGGAAAAGCCGCTCGCCACCATGTACCAGCCAAGTCCACCCTGCAGGCCGCCAAGTAGGAACATCACGACGAGGTGTGGCGCCAAAGACTTACGCAGCTTGCCACGAATTAAGAACCACAAGAACCCGATGAGCAGGACCGCGCCGATAAGCCGGCCCCAAAGCCGGTGGATATACTCCCACCAGAAGATCGTCTTGAACCCCTCGAGTGTCATGCCGTGGTTTTCTTCCAGGTACTCTGGAATTCCGCGGTAAAGCTCGAAGACGCGCTGCCATTCGCTTTCATTTAAAGGGGGCAAAGCGCCCATAACGGGCGCCCATTCCATGATGGAAAGCCCGGATTCCGTAAGCCGCGTCGCAGCCCCAATAAGGGCCATGGTAAAAATCATGGCAGCCAAAGAAAGCAGCCATATGGCAATAGGGTGATCGTCCGGGTTTGATTTTCGGAGGGTATAGTTTTCTACGCCCCCAGGGTTCTTTCGTGTCATGGTCGCTCCGCTGGAATAAGCTCGCGCGCGAACCTACTTTCTCTCAGCTTCGAGGCCAAGACTTTCGATAGCGATCACTGAACTTGGACGCTTATTGCAGCGTTAAGTGAAGGTCGCAAATTCGCGCTTCTTGTGGGCGTATCAGCCTTTGGCTCGCGACGCGGACCGAATGCAGCCGACCATCGAGATTGCGCTCCCAGAAATTAAGGAAACGGTGCAAAACCGGAAATTCCGGCGCAATGTCGTAGTCCTGCCAAAGGTATTGCTGTAACAGCTCGGGATAGTCCGGCATGTGATAGAGAATATCCGCCGTTGTCAGGCGATAATCGCGCAATTGGAGTTCGAGTTGGCTGCTTGCCATTTTTCGAGTCCTTCGGTTGTTGCCTCCCGTCGGTCTCTTATTGTGCCGCCTTTAGTGTCGATTCTCCAAATTAAAACAACGTTAAGGCATTGTTTTAGCGCCAAGCGCATTTGACTGCTGCTAAATGATCGCGGTGTTAGCTTTCAGAATCTTAAAGCGTCATGTGCCGTGCACGCGCACCGCGCTCAATCGCGGCAGCCGGCAGACGCCCGACGCCAAGGCTTTGCCGGATGACGGCCAGGAGCTCGATTTCTTCCTGACTGACCTTTCGATCCGCCGCAGCCACATCGCAAGCAAGGGCATAGGCCGTCTCGGCAAGTTTTTTGGGAAGATTCGCCTGGATTTGTTCCATCACTTTAGTGAAACCGTCATCGCCGGAAAGTATCTCCGCACAATCTGAGGCGGTCGAAACGAGCGAATCGTGGTCATAACCGCTAAAGACCGGAAGGTGCTTAACGCTTTCACCGATGGTTCGAAGCTCCGCATCGGTCATTTCCCGATCGGCGGCGGATACCAAGACCATGGTGTAGATAAGGGCGGATTGAGGATCAAGCATCTCTTTACCAAAGCTCCCGCAAAGTTATCTGCGTTTGAACGAAGCACCTGTCTTGAAGACCCGTCTTCTTGGGGCGACTTCGAGGATAAGGGATGGATATAGGGGCTTCAACCTCGGGTGAAAAGGCCTAGCGCACTTTCTAATGATCTCTCGATCATGAAAACTGCTCTAAGCTATTATGATTACGCACTTTCCGGGCGCAAAACCGTACACACTTTTACTGAAAGTGCTCTGGCGCATTACTCCTTTTACTATTTGCTTATTTTCTCCTCGACATGATTGACACGCAAAGGGCATCTTTGCCGCCATGCAGGCAGTTATCGATGTTGTTCTCCCCGTTTTCGCGATCATGCTCACCGGCTACCTTTCAGGGCTCTTCAAGGTTCTGGGAGAAGCTAGCAGTGAGGCGCTGAATAAATTCGTTTATTTCGTGGCCTTGCCAGCGCTTTTCTTCATTTCGCTTGCCCGCACGCCGGTCGAAGATGTGCTCTATTGGCCTTTTCTGAGCGCCTTTGGCGGCGGAATGTTCGCGACTTTCCTCATTGCCGTGCTGGTTGGCCGCTTTTTCTTCCCCGGCACAATCGGGACTATGGGATTGGGCGGCGTCTCGGCGATTTTTTCAAATACCGGCTATATGGGCCTACCGCTATTGCTTTTGCTCTACGGGGATCAAGGGCTACTTCCAGGCATCATCACGACGGTCATGATGGGCGTGGTGATCATGTCGGTGGCCACCGTGATTTTGGAAATAGATACCAGTGACAGTGCGCGCTTTTCAGAAGTGGCAGTACGCGTGGTTGTCGGCGTCTTGAAGTCGCCATTATTGATCTCGGCATCGGGAGGATTGCTGGTCGCGGCGAGCGGGATGGAGCTTCCCAAGTCAGTTGAGACCTTTTGCGATATTTTGGGGGCAGCGGCGGGTCCCTCGGCACTTTTTGCAATTGGGCTTTTCGTCGCCGGTTGCTCGCTTCGCCGAGGAATTGGGGAGGCCACATGGCTCGTCTTTTTGAAGATCGCAGTCCAGCCTGCTGTGACCTGGTGGCTCGCCTTCGAGGTGGTTGATTTGCCTGTCATCTGGGCGGAGGCTGCTGTGATACAAGCAGCTCTGCCGACGGGTGCGCTGGTTTTCGTGCTCGCCCAGCGCTA
>CAXMNO010000316.1:0-3883 GCA_964194655.1 uncultured Acidimicrobiia bacterium | reverse complement strand
CACTGCCAGCGACCTGTTCCAAGCATGGGTAAAGCTCCGATAGCTGGTCGTAATAGTCTTCTGGCAGCGTGTTTTCAACGACCATTTAGGGAAAGGGATCCAGGCGAATATCTGCCTTCATAACCTTCCCAAAAATGCTAATAGGTGCGATGCATTGGCTTGTAGTGGACATTATTCTTTGCACCTTTCTATCCCAGCAATTATCCCGATGAGGTTTTGGCAGTGGGCCTTGGTCTGTCAAAACTAGGCGCGTCACGCTGCACCTCATGCGCCTGCCCGTCTGACAATTCGTAAACGCGATCTGCAATCTTTAGCCAAGCATCGCGGTGGCTTATTGCGAGCACGGTGGTTTCGCCAACGACGGCCTGGATCTCGCGGCAGATTGCTTCTTCGGTTTCAGCATCGAGCGCACTGGTAACCTCATCAAGGATAAGAAGGCGCGGCCGGGCGGCGAGTGCGCGGGCAATCGCGATTCGTTGCCTTTGACCGCCTGATAGTTTTGCACCCTTCTCGCCAACGATGCTATCGAGGCCTTTGGGCTGATCGCTCACAAATTCCCAAGCGCCTGCTGTCTTAAGGGCGCTTTCAATAGTGGCATCATCGATCCTAGGATCGCCTAAGGTTATATTAGCCCGGATCGTGTCGTGAAAGAGAACCAGTTCTTGAGGTACATACCCGATTTGCGAGCGCCAAGAGGCTTTGTCGATTTCTTTTAGATCTACACCATCGATTTTAACCGAGCCGTCTTTAGGTGAGTAAAATCCTAATATGAGATCGAGGATTGTCGTTTTGCCAACACCCGACGGACCGGAAATTACAGTGATTTTATTGCTTTCGACGCAAATGTTTGCGCAGTTCAAAAAATTGGCGTCGCTATACCCGAAAGTGACGTTTTCCAAAGCAACTGCCTGCTCGAACTTGGCGGTGAGCCAACCTTCATCAGCTTCCTTGGCTGCTGCTGCTTCAGCTATCAGATTTTCGACATTCCAATAAGCGCTTTCCGATTGCACTGCCTTTTGGAGCTGGCGCTGTGCTTTACCGATATTATTTACGATCTGGTAGAGTAAGAAACCGACGACGACCAGCTCGGAAATGGGGATTTCCCAGCTTGTCGCAGCAAAATAAAACCCTGTTGCGATTGTAATAGCGGACAATAGCTCTTGGCCATTGTCTAAGGCATGCCGGCTGATAACCTGATTTTGGAAAGAGCGGCGAAGTTGCTCAATTTTTTTGTGCGCCAATTGGGCAAAGGCCGATTGGCGGGCCATTGCTTTAAGGGGCTTAATGTTAGCGAGCGCGTCAGCCAGATAAGTAACCAGCTTTTCTGTATACTTTGTTTGCTTAAGACCCGCCTTGCGCATCATGCGAACGAAGATGTTCATCGAAATTGCGATCAAACCGCCGATGACCACCGCGGCCAAAGCAATCTGCCAGGATGTCGCGATAGCGACCGAACAATAGACAATGATTTGAATGAGGTATGCAAAAACCCGTGCTGAGTTTGTGTAAGCAATCCCCGCGCGAGTCGCGTCGTTACTGACGGCGTTGGCGATGCGACCAAGTGGCTGGTTGGTAAAGTACTGCCATTCGACTTGTAGAATGAAACGAATCAGCCGTTCTCTTAGGCTTGTCGCGACTTCGGCTACGGTATAACCGACGTAGACCATTGCCAGGAGGCGCAAACAGGATTTCAACGCCATCGCGGCACCCATAAGAAACAGCAGTACACCAATTGTCGGCTCCGCCCCTACAAATGCGAGAGCTGAGTTATAGATTTCACCCAGCGGCGAGCTTCCAGCGCCGGTTTCACCAGTTGCAAGCGACAAAAAGGGCAATAGGCTCGCAATGCCGATCCCCTCGAAAAGTCCGGCCATTATGAGGCAAAACAAAACGGGCCAGGGGCGTGAACCCCGAGCTTTGAAGAATATATTGTAGACGCTTTTCATGAAGCTTCTTTGTCAGAAAAGCCCGGTTTTGGCAAAGGTTTATCGGGTGTAGGGTTCCTGCGCCCTATTGTCGCAATATGGGCTAGCCGCTCGCCAGCATGCGGTTTCAGGCATCAAGGGCCGTCATCGTCGGGCTTCTCGATCGTCTCCGCCCGGCAACCCAGTCTTAAAACCATGCCACGGTCGCGCAGCTGGTGCTGGAAGTCAGCAACCAATCTCCAATTAGGTCCGATAAGACTAGCTCTTAATATTGGCTCTTAATAATTGTACGATTGTATAAGGGGCACGGCTCCGGCAAAGTGGAGTTGGATTTGATTAAAAGATGACTAGGGACTGGATATGATGAAATACGGTTTCGTTGCTGCTTTGATCACGGCTGCGGTTTTAGGCGCCTCCATGCAAGCTCAGGCAGGCGATGCGGCTGCTGGCGAAAAGGTTTTCAAGAAATGTAAGGCCTGCCACTCGCTTGATGCCGGTAAAAACAAGGTCGGACCCTCGCTTGCTGGTATTGCCGGGCGCGCGGCGGGAACGGCGGAAGGCTACAAATATTCCAAGGCCATGATGGAATCCGGTTTGACCTGGGATGACGAGACTTTGGATCTCTTCCTTAAAAAGCCGAAGGGCTTGGTCAAGAAAACCAAAATGGGCTTCTCTGGCCTTAGGAAGGACGAGGATCGGGCAAACCTTATTGCTTTTTTGAAAGAGCATTGATCGCCTGCGCGGTTTAACGATTAAAGAAAATCCCCGCCCTAGATAATTAGGCGCGGGGATTTTTTGTTGCGTGTTTAGTTGGGTCGCATGTTTAGTTGTTTGCAGTTTCCAGCACTTCGCGCAGCTTGCCGACGCTTCTTGCCATTTCCTTCGGTGGTACACAGGTAAAGCCGAGAAGTAGGCCTTCGCGCGCATAAGGCTCTAGACAATAGTCTGAGAGGGACGGGGCCGATATCCCGACGAGCGCCGCTTTCTTGGAGACCTCGGCTCCTGCCATGCCGTCCGGTAGCCAGCCCATCGCATGCATTCCAGAATCAACCGGCAAAACATCCAGGAGGCCAGTCAGTTGCTTTTCAGCTTCCTCGATCAATAGGTCGTGACGTTCCTTATAGAGTTTTCGCATGCGGCGAATGTGGGCTGTGAAGTGCCCTTCCTCGATAAAGCTAGCGATGACGGCTTGTAAAGGGGTAGCAGCACCCCTGGAAAATGCGGCGATGGCGCGCGCGAAGGGAACGACGAGGCTGGGAGGCGCCACCACATATCCAAGTCTGAGTGCCGGAAAAAGAACCTTTGAGAAGGTGCCGACATAGATCACCCTGCCAGTCGTATCGAGGCCTTGGAGAGCAGGCAAGGGGCGCCCAACATAGCGAAATTCGCTGTCGTAATCGTCTTCAATGATCCAGGATTTTGAGCGCTCGGCGGCTTCTAGCAATTCAAGCCGCCGGTTGAGCCCCATGGTGACGCAAAGCGGATGTTGGCGCGATGGCGTGACGACGATGACCTTTGGATCCGGGGCGCGGCGATGGCCTTCGCTCACCATCAAACCTTGGTCGTCGACTGGAACGGGGACGAGCTCTAAGCCCGCGGCCCCCACCGCGTTTCGAACCCCAAAAGGTCCGGGCGATTCGACCCAGGCCCGATCACCTGGATCGGCGACGAGATTGGCTGCAATCGTAAAGGCCTCATGCGCGCCGGAGACAATGAAAACTTGCTCTACATCACATTTGACACCGCGCGCCGTGCTGAGGTAACGCGCGACCGCTCGACGAAGCGGCGCATAGCCGGCTAGCTCGCCGTAAGCCATATTGCTGCCGTTACTGCGGCGCCATTGCCTTGCGGCTATGCGTGACCAGAGCGCCATAGGGAAGGCATCGAAAGCGGGCAGATTGGGCTCAAAGGCGCGCACCTGGTATGGCCCACGTTTAGCCACCGCACGCTCGAATAGT
>CAXMNO010000315.1:0-5302 GCA_964194655.1 uncultured Acidimicrobiia bacterium | reverse complement strand
TAGCGATCGGACCTGCTCACCGCGGTCAAGGTAGCCTTTTTGCCATGTGCGCGGTGAAATACGATCAGGTCTGTCAGGTTGCGGAGGCGCCAGCTTGCTGGTTGCCCTGTCGTTAGCACTGATTGTCAAAGTGGGCCTGCAGAAATATTGGACTATGGAAAATACGGGATCCTGACACCGGTAGGCGACGCGAACGCAATGTCCAACGCAATTCTTGAAGGGCTCGAGCGTACTTGGAATTATGAAGACCTTAAGGATCGCGCAAACAATTTCTCCGAACCCAAGAGCATCCAGTCCTATCATAATTTGATACGTGAAGTGGCCGCTTAAGCCACATTCTTTTCAATTGGGCCATCTTGCTAGTAAGGCCATCGGATTAGCGGTCGATTTTGCTCAAGCGCGAGTGAAATGGCACATGAGTAGTACCAAGCTAATTTCCGATCCCTTCATACGCCTCATCGAAGAAAGCGACTTCCAACTCGGCCATGCGGGCAAAAAGAGCGCGCATGACGGCCTTGCGGCCATCGGGCAGGGCTTCAGCCGCACGGTCGGTTTCCGCACGGAGCCAGTCGACGAACGCCTCAAAAGCTGGGATCGAATGTAGTTCGATCCATTCGCGAAAATAAAAGCGACTAGGCTCTTGATCACATACAGCTTTGGCCCAGCTGAGATAGATCCATTCCGCCGGTAATAGAACGGCCAGCGCTCCCTCGTAACCTTCTTCACGCGCCGCCTGCAGCATCAGGTCCGCCATCTCGCGCATCGTGCCGGTCAGGGTTGCTGCTCGCCATTCCTCCTCGCGCACGCCAAGTGCCGCAAAGGAGCGGAGGAAGTAATCATTTTCCTCACTTGTGACCGCTGCAAGAAAGGCCGATAGGCGTGACTTTGGCACCATGTCGGGAGCTTGGGCGATGGCATAGCCCAGAACACGCGCTAAGACGTCGATGAAGGCATAGTCCTGGATCAAATAGCCACGATATGCTGCGTCTTCTAACCGATCAGCGGCAAGCTCGCGGGTAAAAGCGTGATTGGTTGCGGCAATCCAGCTTTCCCCCGCCGAGTCGCGCAGCTCATCTGAAAAGCGCCTGATGGTGCCCACCTCGTCAACGCACCTCGCTTACATAGCTATCAAGGGCAGGGAGCTTCTCAACGACGCCCTGATCTATCAGGAACTGGCCAAAACGCTCGTAACGCCCGCGGTCGAGTGCGGCCGGGCGCAAGGCAAAGCGGCGAAGAGTATCCGCCCAGGCGCGGCGGTTCAGCTCGTCATCAAGGCCTTGCTTATAACTTGCGAAATCCTGCCAAGCTTCATCTGGATGGTTGATCATAAACTGGATTGCGCGTTCTACCGCTTCCAAAAATTTGGCGATGCGCGGGTCGTCGAGGTTGTCGCGGTGGGCGACCAGAATCAGCTCGTCATAAGCGGGAACGCCTTCTTCCTCGACATAAAAGGCCCGGCCTTTGTAGCCTTCTATTGCAAGCTGGTTCAGCTCAAAATTCCGGTAAGCCCCGATTACAGCGTCCACTTGGCCGGAGAGCAAAGAGGGGCTCAAGGAAAAATTCACGTTGATCAAGGTCACATCATCCAGGCTAAGCCCGTGTTTCTCCAGCATTGCACTTAAGATCGCATCCTCAAACCCGCCAACGGAATAACCGATCTTACGCCCCTTCAAGTCAGCGATCGATTTGACCGGGCTTTCATCCAAAACCAGTAAGGTGCTGAGTGGCGTTGCAACCAAGGTTCCAACGCGTGAAATCGGCAATCCGGCTGCGGCTTGGATATGGAGTTGGGGTTGATATGAAACTGCAAGTTCCGCATGTCCGGCTGCGACCAGCTTTGGTGGATCGTTGGGGTCGGCAGGTTCGATCATCTCAACTTCGAGCCCCGCATCGGCAAAGTAGCCACGCTGCTCAGCCACGATCAGGGGGCCATGGTCAGGATTGACGAACCAGTCGAGCAAGACTGTCAGCTTTTCCGCTTTCGCGGCACTGAAAGGCAAGGCCATTGCCAAAACCAAAAGTAGGGAGAAAATCAACCGGGACATCATCGCACTCCATCCGCCTTGAAAAATTGACGAAGATCCGGACTGCGAAGGAGCAAGAGATGGAATACGCCTTTATAGAATAAGCGCGCTCCATTCCCTGCGCCGGCATGATCCGGATCAGGTTCAAAGGGTCACTGTGTGCCGCACGCCCACAGTTTCTCAGCCTGAAGAAGGCTCCCCTAGGAACTGATGCAAACTGGCGCCTCCTCGCAACTTCGTCAAGCTTTAGCGACCAGCCGCAAAAAAAAGGTGCAGCTATAGGATCGTTGCGCCACCCTCCTCGCTCCGCTTGGCGATGAAGGCTTCCAACTCCTCCAGAATTGTCGGATCCATGGCAGGCGCTTCAAAGGATGCCAGCGTATCCTTCCAGATCCGATTGGCACGCTCGGTCGCAGTGAGAGCACCCGTTTCCTCCCAAGTCTCGAAATTTCGCCAATCGGAAAGCAACGGTGCATAAAACGCATTGTCGTAGCGCTGGAGTGTATGGGCACAGCCAAAAAAATGCCCGGCAGGGCCGACTTCGCGCACAGCCTCCATGCCAAGGGTGGCGTCATTCACCTCCGGCGGACGGAAGAAGGCTGCCATCATTTGCAGCATCTCCACATCCATAATGAATTTTTCATACGAAGCCGTTAGCCCGCCTTCAAGCCAGCCCGCACCGTGCAGTAAGAAATGACAGCCGCCCATGAGCGCACCCCAGAGCGACATTTGCGATTCATAAGCAGCCTGTGCATCTGGATGGTTGGAAGCATTGACGTTTGAAGACCGGTAAGGAACGCCGTATTTGCGTGTGAGTTGCCCGCCTGCGAGAGCGGCTTGGGTATATTCCGGCGTTCCAAAGGCAGGCGCACCTGACTTCATATCGACGTTCGAGGTGAACCCGCCATAGATCACAGGCGCACCCGGCCGCACGATCTGAGCAAGAGCCATTCCTGCCAGAGCTTCGGCATTTTGCTGGGCCAAAGCACCGGGGATCGTTATCGGCGCCATCGCACCTGCAAGCGTAAAGGGGGTGACCACCGTCACCTGGCCCAAGCGCGCCATGTCGATGATCCCCTGGGCCATGGGCACGTCAAGCTGCAGGGGCGAGTTCATATTGACGACCGTGTAGCAGCTGGGTTCCCGCTCAAGCTGCTCTTGGGAAATGCCTCTCGCAATGCGCTGCATTTCTATGGCATCGCCTAGGGCTTCAGACCCACGGCTATAGAAAAAGGGGACCTTCTCGCTCAAAGTCAGATAGCTCTTGGATGTCACCAAGTGGCGAATATTGAGGGGGATCTCAACCGGTTCAACCGGGGCACCGATCATATGGATGATATCGAAGGACTGCGCGAGCTTAATGAAATCATTCAGCGCATCCAGGCTTCCCGGCCGTCGGCCACGATCAAGATCTGAAACGTTCGGCGGCCCGCCAACGGTGGAGAACGCCATGAAGTTGCCGCCAATTTTCACATTGCAGTGGGGATTGCGGGAATGGAGCGTGAATTGACTTGGCGCCTTTGCGACCAGTTCTTCTATCATGCTCGGATCAAAGCGAACCTGTTCCCCATCAACATCGGCCCCTGCCGATTTGTAGAGTGCGCGTGCTTCGTCCCACAGAACTTTGATGCCAATTTCGCTCAACATCTGCAGCGAGGTTTGATGGATTGCCTCGATCTGGTCTTCTGAAAAAACCTCGATAGGGCGGTAAGGGTTGCGGATATCCCTATAAATGGAGGCGCCTTCCTTCGCTTTCTCCGCCCGTGCCACACGGCGCGCTGCGCGACCGCCACCTCGTCCCATTCTTGCTGCGCGTTCGGCTGTCATGACTAACTTCCTCCATCACCTTAAGTACGGACTTATTCGATACCTGAGACTTTAAGCTCGAGACCTTTTGCCACCGGCTTCAACTGACCGCCTCAATCGCGCGCGATAAATTTCTGCCCTTTCTCGCGGCAGCTCCACGCCCGTAAAGCTTTTGACATAGGCCTCTGCATAGCCAAGGCGGGTCTCTAAGGGTTCCTTGACCTCCATCGCGTAGTAGCCGACTTGTGCGAAGTAGAGCACGCATGCACGGATGAAGGCTTCTGTTGCCTCGAAACCAGCGCATTCAAATGCTTTGGCGATTGCCTTCACGCGTTCACTATCGGCTCTCGAGATTGCCTGCTTGACTGTATCGGAGCGGCGCGCCCAATCGCGCATGGCCGCATCCAGGCGTGGGGCAAAGGGCTCGTCACTGGTCCAAAGCACAAAAATCTCCAGCAAGACCTCGGTAATGTCCTCGCTATCAGGCAGCACATCGATCAGCGCCTTGGTATTGCGGTTTTCCCAATCCTCAACCAAAGCCGAAAGTAGATCGTCGCGGTCCTTGAAGTGCCAGTAAAAGGATCCCCTTGTAACGCCCAAGGCATCTGCGAGCCGGGTTATCTTGACATGGTCGACGCCTTTTCTCACCAGCAACTCCAGCCCAGCGTCGATCCAATCACGGCGCGCCAACACTGTTTTTTGGTCCTGCACGCTCAGGTCTTTCATGGCCTCATGGCTTGACAAAATGTTCCACCCTTTTGGGTCCATACAGAGATGTACGTTGATACCCATACACGACTGTATGGACAAGAGCCAGCGACTTTTGATAACCGCGCGCCACGCCACAAATCGGGTGCTTGCTTTCAACGCCTTTAGCGATCACAAAGTGGCAAACGGAAAACATTACGCCCCCCGTAACGCCTTAAGGTTCACGGTAGGGCTGTTGCGGTCAATGAGAAGGTAGTTTCGATGTCTGAACGCTATGACGCCATAATTATCGGGGCTGGCATTATTGGTGCCGCAACAGGGTTCGAGCTTTCAAAAATGGGTTGGAAGACCCTCAACATCGATAAACTTCCAGCCGCCGGTTATGGCTCCACATCCAATTCCTGCGCCATTATCCGCGTTTACTATTCGACCCTCGACGGGACGGCCATGGCCTATGAGGGTTATCACTATTGGAAAGCCTGGGCGGACTATCTAGATGCACCCGATGAGCGCGGTCATGCGGACTTCATCGACTGCGGCACCATGGTGATGAAGACCGAGCACAACGCAAACCTCGCCAAGCACACGGGCTTTTGCGACGATTTGGGAATTCCCTATGACAGTTGGAGCCCAGATCAAATAACCGCGCGCCTGCCGATCTATAACTTGGAAAGTTTCGCCCCTGCCAGGCGCATGGATGACGAGCGCTTCGGCCAGTCCAATGGCCGCAAGATCGAGGGCGCCGTCTTCTTCCCAACCGGCGG
>CAXMNO010000314.1:0-5009 GCA_964194655.1 uncultured Acidimicrobiia bacterium | reverse complement strand
CCCGCAAATCGGCAACGCGGGCATTACGCAAGCCGACGTGGATGCCCTATTCGACTAGAGCACTTTCAGCAAAAGTGTGTGCGGTTTTGCGCCCGGAAAGTGCGTAATATTAAGAACTTAGAGCGATTTTCATGATCGAGGGATCGTTAAAAGTGCTCTAGGCCTCAAGGTCAGTTAGTGCCTTGGATTGCAAGGAGCCGTTTGCCCGCTGAATTCGACATGACCTTAACCAGGCTGGCAACAACCTCGCCGTCGTAGCGATGTGGGTTTTGCCCCAAAACGCCGAGTGCCTCTTGCGGCAATATCGCCGCCCGATAGGAACGCGGCGAGATACGTGCACAAAAGACATCACAAGCGCCCAAGATCCGCCCGGAAAGGTTGATTTGATCACCGCTTAAGCCACGAGGATAGCCTGAACCGTCCAGGCGCTCGTGCATTTGGTGGACCGATTCTGCAACGGGAAGGCCGAAATCGAACTCGTTCAGCAATGTTGCTGTATCGTCGACATGGCGTCTAAGCCGGATTGTTTCCTCATGTGCCAGGCGCTCTTGCTTGCGTAGCAATTCCGGTTCGACGGAAAGTTTCCCCACTTGCGATAAAAGCGCGGCAAACTCAATGGTCATAACAGCGCTTTCACTAAGCCCCATGGCCTTTGCGACCGCGGTGGCGACGCGGGCGAGGCGTTGGGCATGATCTCCAAGATAGGGATCGACAAAGCGGATCGACCTAGCAAAGGCGGATACTGCTTGGCGCATGGCTTGCTCTCTTTCTTGAGAGCGTTGGAGGGCCTCCGTGCGTTCGCGCCAGACGGAAACGATCGATTGATTGCCATCGTCTTCCTCGCCCATCAAGCGGCGCGTTACTTCAAAAGTACGGCTCCCATCGTGAGAATGTACCTCATTTATTTGGACAGTCTCGCCCCTTGCTCGCGTTTCGTGATCCGCCGCGGCCAAGGACTGCGCGGTCACATAGCCGAAAAGCTCTTCATCATCACAGCCGATAATTTCCGACTTGGGCCGCCCAACCAAGCGCGTGAAGGGTTTATTTGCATAACTATAGCGGCCGATAGAATCTTTCACTGCAATACCCTCGGCAATGTTCGCGAGCAGCTCTTCCAGGCTCTCTGCGTCTTCTTGCGAGGAGGTCTTGTCATACTCGCGCCGGGGGGTCCTGCCGAATTGCTCATTGCTTGTCGGCAAAGGTGTGGATAACGCGGTATCCGTTGTGGATTTTACCTCTATGGCCTTTGTAGCCTCGCCTGACATCGTGATCGGCTCGTCCTTGTGCGTTTGATTCTTAACCAAGCCGCTATCAGGAATGGGAGGTTTGGCCTCCTCCGGTGCATTATTGGCAAGCCGGGAGGACGGGCGCAGAACAGCAGAAAGTGTCAAAACCATAGCGGCAAGGCTGAGAAGAATGACAGTCTCTTGGGCCATCGTGTTTTCGCTTTCTCAAATTGGGACGGTGATTTGAGAGAAATACAGTTATTGGCACAACCACTGGACATCAACGCACGTGATACTTTTGAGAATATGCCCTTAAAATCGTTACCTTTTCATAAAGCGTGAAAAATAGTTCGCCCTTGCACACCAAATTGAAGAGCTGAAACGAAAAGCGGCAGCGCAATCTAGCGCCGCCGCAATTCCGTAAAGGCCCCTAAAGGCTATTATGTCGAGTTTGGTCTCAGCGCAGCGCGCTTTGACGTCCCCCGAATTGCTGATTTCGCTGTGCTGCCTGGAGCACCACCTGCATGCGATTATCGAGCTGCAAGCGCTGCAAGATTCCGTGAATATGAACACGCACCGTATTGACGGAGAGGTCTAGACGCTCGGCAATTTCGGAATTGGGCATACCTTCGCTCAGCAAATCGAAGATCTGACGCTGACGGCGGGTAAGCCGGGCCTCCGGATCGACCGCGGCCTTACCGATGGAGCCACCCGCGCGGGTGCGGAATTTTGTGGTGCGTTCGGGCTGTTCAAGTATGCGGCGTGGCAATGCCACTTCACCGGAAAGGACCAGGCTTACAGCTTTTAGAATCTCATCGCCCGCTGCAGTCTTGGGGATATAGCCCAAAGCCCCGAGATTAACGGCCTGCAAGATATCATCGCGTTCCTCACTGACAGAAACCACGATCAAGGGCACCCCCGGGGCAATCTCGCGTAAAGCACGTAGGCCGTCGAAGCCATCCATCCCCGGCATTACGAGATCGACAAGAATTAAATCCAAATCCGGGTTTTTTTCGACGATGCTGAGTGCTTCGTTAAAATCGGCTGCTTCCAGAACATTAACCTTGTGGCCTAAACCTTGGAGGAGCTGGGTTAAAGCGGCCCGCGCGATCCAGTGATCGTCTGCCGCAAGGATCTTTAAGGTTGTATTTGCGCTTTCGTTCATATCGCTCTCAATAGTTTTCTCTGCCCTAACTGATCATAGAATTTAAGCACGATTAATTAAAGATTTATAACTGATTACACTTATAGAGATTATGAAATCCCGATTTGCGGGATTTTTTTACGAATTGATGTTACTTCTATACCATATGATTAAGCAAATGGGGAAAAAATTGTCTTGTGCGATTGATGTCCAATTTTGCGGCAAATCGAAAATCAGGTTGTATTATCTAAGCAAGATTCAGATTTTTGGTAAGTTCTTAATCCCGCCATTTCCAGAAGAAAAACCGCCAGCTATCTGCAATTTAGTCTAATCGTTGGCGTGGTGTGATTATAGGTGGCGGGTATTATTATCGCAAATAACTTCGCCACCAAGGAGCGTTTAGCACCTTGCCGCTTAACTTAGAGCTCTGGCTTTGTGGCTGAAACCTTCGGTTTTGTTCTTGTAAAAACAACGGGCACTGGTTGGTGAACGTGATTATTTTGGGAAGGGGTGAATAGGCATCAAGTGGCAGCTCGGCGTACCTGGTTTGGCATTTTTGCACCGTCAAGCGATGCTCTCCTGAAATCGACGCCTTCAAGGTCTGCTTGGGTAAGATCGGCGTCGCGGAAGTCAGCCTTATCCACGAGAGCATCTGCAAGAGAAGTCGCGCCCAGATGGACACGCCAAAGAACTGCTCCGCGGAGGTCGACGCTTGCCATATTTGCCGACCAGAAGCGACCTGTCGGCTTATTGTCGATGTTGCGCAGTTCGACCGCCTCGAAAATGGCATCGACGAGCATTGTTCGCCGCATGATGCATTTGCGTAAGTTTGCGCCATTCAATGTTGCTTCGGTCAAATCCGCGTCGGTCAAATTCGCCTCGGAAAGATCGGCCATCGTGAAACGTGTGCGGCAAAGTTTGGCGTCTGTGAGGTTAGCGCCACGCAAATCAGCACCGTCGAGAATATAGCCTGCCAGATCGATATGCTTTAAATCGCGGTCCTTGAACTCAAGGCGTTTGCCCTTCTTGCCGCCTGTGGCAACCCAAACCTGATGGGATTCCAAGGCTTCATGAATATCTTCGCCAAGATCTTCAGCTGAGAAGGTGACCTTGGTCCCAGAAATCTCGGCGCCCTTCAAATTGGCCATACTCAGGTTGGCGCCGGTCAGATCGGCATTTGAAAGGTTTGCATCTTGAAGATTGCACATGGAAAGATCAGCATCGCGAAGGTCAGCGCCTTCGAGATTGGCACCTCGCAGGTTCGAATTCGTTAATGACGCACCCTTAAAGTTTGCATTGCGCATTCGAACATCTGTCAAGTCGCAGCCCGAGATTTGTGCGCCCTCGCAATTGACGTTATCCATCTTTGCACCTTTGAGGCCGACGTCCTCCAGCTTGGCATAGGAAAAATTCGCTGAATGAACATCGATCCCATCGGCTTCTGCGTGTGTGATACGAACATCCGTGCCTTCGCCATCCAGCAATTTGCCGCGGCGTAAATCGGCGTTGCGCAGGATTGTCGATTTAAGATTGGCACCTTGAAAATTGGCACCGCGCAAGTCCGCTTCGGATAGATCGGTCTCTACCAAGGTGGCTCTGGCAAATGATGCGCTAAAGCAGTCTGACTTGGAGAGATCGGCACCAGTTAAATCGCAATCGGACAAATTCGCGCCTGCAAGGGTGGCGCGGCGAAGCTTGGTGCCGCGAAGCACGAACCCTTTAAGTTCGGCAAAGGTCAGGTTCGCGCGCTTACCCCCGGAGTGCCGTCGCAAAAAGGCTTCGTGCTTTTGAAGCACTTCCACCAACTCCAGAAGCGTCATTGCCATGCGGTACCTCTAAAAAATCACCAAGATCGACCGAGGAAGTTTTGCTTGTTTGAAAGCAGGCCACGGGGCTACTACCTCCTTAATCCCTCAATTAAGTGAAAAATTTATTTAGATTTATTCGGGGAGATGCGGCAAATTCCTTTGTGGGCCAGTGGTTAAGAGCGGATGTCTGTATAATAAATGCATAAAATAGAATATATTATTGCCTTCCTGCTTTCACGAGAGCCCCAGATCTGCGAGCCTCATCTAAGGTGGCAACAAAGGAAAAAAGATTTCGATGCGCACGCCAAGAATTCACATTCTCCTTCTTTTCTTCGTCATTGTCTTTTTGGGTTTAGTCCCCGCGATTGCCGAGGCTAAGTGCAGCGATTCGCCGGGAGCTGCCATGAATTGGACCGGTTGCGACAAAGAAAGGGTCGTCTTACGGGGCCGCAATATGGAGGCTTCCAAGTTCATGCGCGCCGATTTGAGCAAAAGCGATTTGACGGGTGCAAACTTGAAGGACGTCGATTTGAGCGAGGCGAACTTGTCACGCTCGCGCCTTTGGGAGGCTGATCTGAGAGGCGCCAAACTGGTCAAAACCCACGCGCCGCGCGCTGATTTTACCGGTGCGAACTTCGAGGGTGCTGATCTGACAAAGGGCGAGTTCCCTCGTGCTATTTTCAAAGACGTGAATCTTAAAGACGCAAGCCTCGCCAAGGCGGAATTCGACCGCGCCCATTTCGAAGGATCGGACTTAACGAACGCGGACTTTTCTTTTGCCGATTTGGCGCGGGCGAATCTCACCGATACGGTGATCGTGGGTGCCCAGTT
>CAXMNO010000313.1:0-13957 GCA_964194655.1 uncultured Acidimicrobiia bacterium | reverse complement strand
AGGCAACAGCCACATATCTCGGCGAGGGTCGTGCTTTCTGCATTGGCGAGGAAGGGCTTCATCGCGCGCTCAGCGAGCAAGGCATTGAACTTTGCAATGGGGAGGACACCACATCACCCGATGCCGTTATCGTCAGCTATGACCGCGCCCTTACCTATGAGAAGATAACTACCGCGTTGCGCTATATGGCTGCGGGAGCACGGTTTATCGCGACAAACCCCGATCCGATCATCACGCTGGAAGACGGTATTGCACCTGAAACCGGAACCACTGTCGCAGCCCTCAAGGCGGCTAGCGGTAAGGAGCCCGAAATCGTTGGCAAGCCGCGTGCCACCATCGTGCTTGAAGCAGCGCGACGGTTAGACATGGCGGTTGAGGATTGCGTGATGCTCGGTGACAACCTGGATACCGACATCCTGGCAGCCGTGAATGCAGGTATGCGTTCAGCCCTCATCCTTACCGGCGTATCAAGCCGCATGGACCTAGCAAGTTTCGCCCACACGCCGACTTGGGTTGCAGAAGACTACAGCGATCTGACGGCACAGCTATTTTCCTCTTGAACTCATCGCCATTTTGATGCCGACTCACCTGTGAGCCTAAAGAAATAGGGGGCAGTGAAATGTCGGCTAATGACCCTTTGCTGAGATCTTTTTCGATCAAGGGGCTTCAGTTTAAAAACCGTGTGGTTTCAACACCACACGCGCCCGCATATGCCGAGGACGGGAAACCCAAACAGCGCTATCAGCTTTACCACGAGGAAAAGGCCAAGGGTGGCCTCGCTATGACGATGTTTGGCGGATCGTCGTGCGTCGGGCCCGATTCGCCCTCGGTCTTTGGCCAGCTTTATGTCGGGGACGATTCCATAATTCCCTACTTCCAGGAATTTTCCGAACGTATTCATAAGCATGACTGTGCCCTTATCTGCCAGATATCGCATCTTGGCAGGCGTACTGTCTGGAATGCCGCTGACTGGCTTCCGATAACCGCACCTTCGCGCGTGCGCGAACCCCAGCATCGCGGGTTCCCGAAGGAGATGGATCAAGACGACATCCAGCGCATCATCGGCTATTACGCAGATGCTGCCCGGCGCTGCAAGGAAGGTGGGCTCGATGGGTGCGAAGTTTTGGGCCACGGCCACTTGCCGGGCCAATTCTTCTCCCCCCACACGAACAAACGCAGCGACGGTTATGGCGGCACGCTCGAAAACCGCATGCGCTTTACGATGGAGATGTTTGAGGCCATCCGCGATGCGGTGGGAGATGACTTCGTGCTTGGCTTCCGTCATGGCATGAGTGAAAACTTCGAGGGTGGATATGGATTCGAAGAAGCCGTCGTCGCTGGCCAGATTCTGGAGGAATCGGGCCTCATCGACTACATTAGCGTGACTTTTGGGCGGATCGATACCGACCATGGCCTTGCCCATCACATGCCTGGAATGTGGTCGAAGATGGCGCCATGGCTGCCTTATGCAGCACTCTTCCGCGAGGAAGTCCATCTCCCACTGATGCACGCTTGCCGCATCGCGGACGTCGCAACGGCGCGCTATGCGATAGAAGAAGGCCTCCTTGATCTTGTCGGCATGACCCGCGCCCATATCGCCGATCCCCATATCGTGCGCAAAATTATCGAAGGCCGGGAAGCTGAGATCAGACCCTGCGTCGGCGCAGGCTACTGCGTTGATCGGATTTATAACGAGGGCGAGACGCTCTGCCTGCACAACGCGGCAACGGGTCGTGAAGCAACAATCCCCCATCAAATCCCAAAGGCAGAACAACAGGCGAAAAAGGCCATGGTTGTGGGTGGTGGCCCCGCTGGATTGGAAGCAGCAAGGGTCCTGGCCGAGCGTGGACACAAAGTCACACTCCTGGAGGCGTCGGGCGAACTAGGTGGCCAAATCTTGCTTGCGGCCAAGGCCAGTTGGCGGCGCGACTTGATCGGGATTGTCGAATTTTATAAAGCGGAGATGGCGCGTCTCGGCGTCGAAGTCCGCTGGAACTGCTTTGCTGAAACCACCGATATCGAGGCAGAAAACCCTGATATCGTCGTTATCGCGACCGGCGGCCTGCCTGATAGCAATTACGTCGAAGGTGGTGAAAATTGCCTTTCGGTTTGGGACGTGCTCTCAGGCTCCGGCATCAGCGGGTCCGTCCTGGTTTACGATGACAACGGCCAGCATCAAGGCCCGTCTTGCGCTGATTACCTCTCCGATAAAGAAGGCGTACAGGTGGAACTTGTGACGCCTGACCGCCAAGTGGTCGCTGAAATGGGGACCCTCAACTATCCCATCTATATGCAGCATTTTTACAAGAAGGGCGTGGTCATGACGCCTGATTATCGGCTGCAGACGGTCACGCGGGAAGGCAATAAGCTAAAGGCCCAGTTCACCAACGAGTTCGGCGGCCCCGACATTGAACGCGTTGTGGATCACATTGTTATTGAACATGGCACCCTCCCACTCGACGGGCTTTATCACGAATTGCGCAGCCAGGCTTCCAACCGGGGCGTAACGGATTACGAGGCCTTGCTTGACGGGCGCCCGCAACAAGGGGCAGGGGAAGGTTTTCTGTTGTTCCGCGTGGGTGACGCCGTTACCAGCCGCAATATCCATGCCGCTATCTATGATTCACTGAGGCTCTGCAAAGATCTCTAGAGAAGACGACACGCCACCCCCTCCTGTTCTCGTTCGGGCCTACTCCTTTCAAATTATTTTTCGAATATAAGAAGAAAGCTATAAGATAACTCCTATGAATCGGGGGGTGCTCCACACACCGGAGTGCGGCCGCTCTAAATCACTTCAGGGAGGGCTGGTTTATGTTGCGCGTAAACGGGGCTATCGTGCTTGGAATTCTGTTGGCTATTCCGCTGGCGAGCCAGGCTTTAGCCGAGAAATGCAATGGCTATGTCATCAGTAAATCGTTGAAACCGATCTTTATGCGCGAGGCACCGGATGGCTCGAAGATCAGTTGGTACTCTAGCGAGGGAATATTTGTCGTCCTTAATCCGGCAAACCATCCTGCAAATGGGGTGAACCGCATATGTGGCGGTGGCTTGAAAATTGAGCCCGATGGAAAAAGCGGCTGGGGAATGGGGTCTTGTTCCTACACCGATATGGAAGGTGATGTTTATCACTTGAGCTGGCAAAGTACCTTTGTCGAGGGCACCTGGAAAATCGAAGGTGGTACTGGCAAATTCGAAAAGTTCACCGGCCAAGGCACTTTTAAACCGGCGAAAAGGTTCCAGAATTCCTGGGGTACCTCGGTTTGGGAAGGCGAATGCAGTTTAGGGCAGTAGTTGGGACAATGTCCGACCGTGAACCCTCATGCGAATTCCCTAAAGGAGTGAATTCGGCAAAGTTCTAAATGGGAAGCGGCTTTTTGAGGAATGTGGTGCCGCCTGCGTGACTCGAACACGCGACCCCCGCATTACGAATGCGATGCTCTACCAACTGAGCTAAGGCGGCCCTAGGTGCTATTTAGCCTCTCGTCATGAATTGATCAACGATCATTAACTTGGCCGAAGTGCACTTATTGCTAAGCGCTATCTATCGTGACTTCTTGCCCGATGCAATACCCAGCGATCAAATACACCGCAAACAGCGAGGGTGCGGCGATCTGCTATGCGATTTCCGCTTCTTCATGCGGTTCTGCCATGCTCTCAATCTGCTGAGGAGGCCCGGCCCGCCGCACCTCCATCACACGCGGCAAGCGCCAATCTATGCTGTCAAACGCGCCGCACACCGCGCAGTCGTGCGTCCATTCACTGTGGCGCGCGCCACATTCACCACACACCCAAGCGGGATCGGCGGACGCTGTAAAGGATCGCTCCAGCCATTCACGCGCACCTTCGCGATTGCCGTGCTCGCTTTCCTCCAGCCGTGCCATAAGGCGGCATGTGCGGCGACTGGGATCCGCATCAAGGAGGGGCTGTAAATGGCGCCTCGCCTCACCCCAAAGTTCCGCATCTAGAGCTGCCTCCGCATTCGCCATTCGGCTTTCCGGGAGTCTTTGAGCGGTATTTGTCAGCTTTGTAATCCGCTTTACCTGCTCCAACGCGCTGGCATCATGCTTCAACGCCCGATAAAGCGTGACCATCTCTGGGTGAGGTGTCGAGGACCAAGCCTGCTCAATAGCCTTTTGCGCGTCACGCGGCTTACCAACCGCAAGTGCCAAGCGAGCGACCGCAAGAACCGGTGCCACCCAACCATTTCTTTGTTTCTTGGCATCCTTGGCGAGACGAAGGGCCGCGGCTGTATCGCCGTCCTCCTCTGCGGCGAGAGCCCGCGCCAAGGAGAGGCCCGCGCGCTTCACCTCCACTTCCATCGGCGGAAGGATACCGGTTTTCTGGGACGCCTTAAGTGCTGTTTCCGCTTCCAGATAGTTACCCTCGTGGCGTGACAGCTCGAAAAGGTTGGTCAGAACCCAAGGTGTTTTGGGTCGCAGCTCCTTGGCTTGGCGAAGGTATTCAAGGGCGGCTGCACGATTGCCTTCCTTCATCGCCTGACTAACAAGGCCGCGCAAACCCAAGAAGCGTGTTTCCTCATTTTCCAGCATTGTCTCGAAATACCGCCTGGCTGCGCTCTCATCGCCTTGAAGCTGTGCCGTCTGTGCGGAAAGCAGCAACGTCAACGGTGGGTCACTCAAAAGCCCCTCGGCGCGCCGCGCCCAGCGGGCTGCCTCAGGTCCGTCACCCGCTGCAATGGCAACCATACCTTGGCTTAATGCCCTATAGCCGCGCCTTCGCTTATTATCCTGCATGCGCCGGCCAATCGCCGCTGGGCTTCTAAGGAGAAAGCGCCAAAAGCGATAGATAAGGGCAATGATACCAGCCAGGACCGCAGCCCCTAAAAGAACGACGCCAATGCTTTCAGTCTCGATCCGATAGCCCAGCCATTCCATCGAAAACTGGCCTGGTCGCACGGAAAACCAAAGGGAAGCTGCGACGGCGCCGGTGATAAGGAGGAGGAGAAGGATGATGCGCCACATATCAACCCCCCGCCCTTTCAAGGCGCTCGGCCATGGTTTCCGCGAGTGTATCGAGCGTGGCATCAACTTTCACCCGGGCCTCGGCAGCACCCCGCCAGTCTTCGGCAGCCTCAGCAGCACCCCCTTTTAGAGCGGAGAGTTCCTCTAAAGCAGCCCCTAGATCACCTGCCGCCAAGTGAACCTCCGCACGCGCGGCGATCGGCCCTGGACCGTCGCCTTCCACCATACCGACAGGGCGCACCGATACGAGCTCCGATACTCGCTTGATGGCGCCTGAGACCCAGCCGTCGTCCGCCGCTGCGTCCCCTCTTCCGGCAGCTACAATCTTGACCGCGACGGCGCCGAAGGATGCGTTTAAACCTTCAAGGGAGACAACCCCGATTGCGGCATAGGGCTCCAATTCCGCAACGGCATCTTGCAGCTTGCTATCACCACCGGCCAACGCCATCAGTGTCCGCAGCTCCCGCGGGAAGGGCTGGGAAAACCGGGCCGCGTCGCGGAGCTGTAAACCAGCAAGCAAGAGGGCTGTGTCATCGTTAACGTTAAGCCTGACAGTCGCCAAGTCGCCTTGAAGTGCAGCCAAATCTTCGCGCAGGCCGGCCGTTGCCTCAGCAGTGCTTTGGGTTGATGCCTCCAAGGAGGCGAGGCGCCCTGCCAATTCAACCTGGCCCCCTTCAAGGCCGGCGAGATCCTCCGGCGTTATATCCGGACCTGCGGCGAGCTCACCCTCAAACTCCGCCAACCTCGCGGTGAGATCAGAAATATTGTCGGAAATTCCCACCAGATCTTCTTCGATATCACCGTCGACGCTTCCCACTTCCAATTCCGCCACGAGTTCAAGCAGACGTGCGACTTCCCCCTCCATTGCCGCGTTCCTGGCGACTTGAACTTCGAGGTTACCCTCCAGTTCAGCCAGTGTTTCGGAAACTGCTGTCGTGAAAGCGGTTCCACCACCATCTTGACGTGGAAGCCAAAGATCACGCGTGACAACGGCTCCTGTAGCGCCTGCTGCTAGAACAACCGCGCCGACCAAAAAACCAGAAAGAAACGAGTGGCGCCCGCGCTCTTGGGCTGGAGAGGGCTCCACCGCAGCAATCTGTGGCGCATAATCCCGCTGGGGCGGCAATTCTTGTTCCGCCTCGGCTCCATTCCCGGCATCGGCGTCCGAGGTTTGATCCGCGGCATCTTCGCTAGGTACCTCGACGCTTTCACCAGCCTCGATAGGCGTTTTTTCAGCTTCCTCCGGGGCCAGTACGGGCTGTGGTGAATCGCTTTGTTCTGTTTGCTTCGCCTCCGGCTCACCTTCCCCTGCGGCGATTAGAAGCTCCTCGTCCAGCTCCAGATTCAGCTCGCCGGCCTTTTCACGAATCTGCTTATGCCTCGCGAGCGGTATGGCGCCGCGTTCCTTCCAGCCTTGCACCGTACTCACGGCCACGCCCAGTTTGCTGGCCATCGGTCGGATGCCGCCAAAAAGGAGGATTACCTGTTGTGCTGCCTTTTCGTATTCCTTTGAACTGTCGCTTCCAGTCTCGCCATTGTCGGCTTCATTCTCGTCCGTCATCGCGCCGCCTATTCTTTTCGTTCTTTTCCCTATCCAATATTTTTAAGCAGGCCATCAAAGCCTCCTTATTCGGCTCCGCCGCCACCCGTACACCCTTCCAGTTCAAATGCGCGACTTGATCCGCTACAGCCTGACTAAGACAAACGACAAATATGTCCTCTAAACAGCCTTGCAAATTCGCTGCTAAAACCAGATTAGCAAAGGTTCTAGCCGTACGGGGCGAAAAAAGCGTCACGGCTTCTATTTTGCCTGAGGTAAGAAAGCCACATACCTGGGCCGAAAAGGCTGACCGCACCTCTGTACGATAGAGTACGTGCCGTTCAATTTCAAAGCCCGATTTTTGAAGCAGCCCCTGTAAATCGCCTGCACCCTTCGCCGCGGCGACATGAAGAAGCGTACCCCCTTTAGGGTTCAGCCGCGCAGTGACCAGTTTTGCTAGGGCAAGTACATCGCCGCTAGCAGAATAAACCTCTTTAAACCCAGCATCACGCGCCAACGCCGCCGTGGCATCGCCGACGGCATAGACTGGCAGGTCGCAGCTCTCCTCAATGCGAGCAAAGGCGCGTACACCGTTAGCTGAGGTAAATAGAAGCGCTTGAGCGGATTCGAGATCGAGCCCAGAGTCTGCGGCGCCTAGGTATTCGACCTCCAACAGCGGTTCGATGAGCGCCTCATGGTTATTATTGGCTAATTCAGCTGCAAAGGCCGCTGCATCTTCCCGGGGTCTCGTGACAAGGACCCGCATCGTCGCTACGAGCCACCGCCAAGCGCTCGGAAAAATTCTGGCCCAGCCTTGTTCTTCAAGGCCTTTCCGGCAGCCTTTCCAAGGGCCCCAGGCTCAAAGCCCTCACGGTAATCGCTATGCAGCGCTTTGCCGTCGGGCAAGGCGACAAGCGACGTTAAGCATATTTTGCCATCCGCTTCGATTTCAGCATAGGCAGCAATTGGTGTCCGGCAGGATCCGTCCAATTCTGCGAGCAAGGCTCGCTCCGTTTCGACACAAACTGCACTCTCGTGGTGGTTCAATGGGGCAATTCGCTCCAAAGTCGCTTTATCGTCCAGGCGCACCTCGAGTCCGATCGCACCTTGGGCCACCGCGGGCAGCATCGTTTCGATTGAAAGGGCAGACGTCGCAAGATCCGCCTTTCCGAGCCGTTTTAAGCCCGCCATGGCAAGAACAGTCGCGTCGACCTCACCGCGCGCAAGTTTGTCCAGGCGGGTACCGACGTTGCCCCTGAATGTCACAACCTCGATATCGGGCCGTAAATGCTTGATCTGCGCTTGTCTCCTAAGGGAAGCGGAGCCGACAATCGCACCGCTGGGTAAATCTTGAAGCTCCAGACCTTCGCGTGAAAACCAGGCATCGCGCGCGTCTTCACGCTCCAAAATGGCGCGAACTCCAAGCCCATCTGGTAAAACAGTCGGCATATCTTTCATTGAATGGACCGCAATATCGATACTGCCGTCATAAAGAGCCTCTTCTATCTCTTTGGTAAAAAGGCCCTTGCCGCCGATTTCCATCAATGCGCGATCTTGAATCCGGTCTCCCGTTGTCTTGATTACCACGATCTCGATTGCGGCTTCATCAGCTAGATCAGGGTGGATGCCCGCCAAACGCCGCTTTGTTTCCATCGCTTGGGCCAGCGCAAGCGGCGATCCGCGCGTTCCTATGCGTAACAATGCACTACCGTTCGTCATTACTTTATGGTCCAGTCAGATTTGACGCGCGAGGGTAAGCCACGGGCGCCAGGAGCTAATATTGCTGTGCACACTAGCTGATGGATTAGCAATAAGACCTCGCACCTCCAACGGCAAGAGCCAGACCTGGTGAGAGCTTATTTCGCCCGCTTGAGGCGTTTCGATCGCCTTTCCATCGCTGCGGGCTTCGCCTAATATTCCGCTCATGGATATTGAACTTACTGATGAACAAATTGATCGCTACGCCCGCCATCTGGTGCTGCCAGAGGTCGGGGAAGAGGGGCAGGGAAAGCTCCTTTCCTCTAAGGTCCTTGTCATTGGTGCCGGCGGACTAGGATCACCGTTGTTGCTTTACCTGGCGGCGGCCGGGGTAGGTACTTTAGGCGTCGTCGACGACGACACCGTCGACCTCTCCAATCTACAGCGCCAAGTCTTGCACGATACCTCCAACATCGGATTGCCCAAGGTTGAGAGTGCGCGCAAACGCTTGGCGGAGGTCAATCCCGAGTGCAAGGTCGTCTTGCATTCCGGCCGGCTGGAGCGGGATAACGCTTTAGAGCTTATATCGGCTTATGATTTGGTCGCTGATGGTTCCGATAATTTTTCCACCCGTTACTTGGTGAACGATGCCTGCTATTTCGCGGGTAAGCCACTGGTCTCTGCCGCCATTATGCGCTTCGACGGCCAACTTTCGACCTATAAGCCCAGCCAGCGGAAACCGGGGGAAGACGACAGCCATCCCTGTTATCGCTGTCTCTTTGGCGATCAGCCTGAGGACTACAAGGGCTCGTGCGCCGATGTCGGTGTCTTGGGTGCCCTTGCAGGGGCCATGGGCACACTGCAAGCCGTCGAGGTCATCAAGGAGTTGACCGGCATTGGGCGGAGTCTTTCCGGCCGTCTGATCTTATATGATGCACTCGAAGCGAGTTTCCGCGAAGTCCGAGCGAAACCCGACCCCGCTTGTCCGCTATGTAGCGATAAGGCCACGATCCACAGCCTCGATCAGGTGGATTACGGCACCGGCGCGGTTTGCGCGGCGTAAGTGCGCGGTTTTATTTCCGCTAGGAAGCTTCAGTCGCAATATTAGAACATAGTCTCGATAACGCGATCAGGCGGGGCATGGCCGTCGACGAAGGTCTTAATGTTGATGATGACCTTCTCTCCCATGGCAATGCGGCCTTCTATTGTGGCCGAGCCGATGTGGGGAAGAAGGATCACATTCTCCAGCTTCAGCAGCTTGGGATTGATGGCTGGCTCATGTTCGAAAACATCAAGACCGGCGCCAGCCAAATCGCCTGCTTCCACCATTCGGGCCAGTGCATTCTCGTCGATGACCTCTCCACGCGAGGTGTTTACGATATAAGCGTGATCTGGCATGAGCTTCAGGCGCCGCGCCGATAAGAGGTGATATGTGGCGGGCGTGTGCGGGCAATTGATGGAAATAATATCCATGCGCGAGAGCATTTGATCCAAGCTCTCCCAATAAGTCGCCTCCAGCTCCTGTTCGACATCGCCGTGAACGCGACGGCGATTGTGATAGTGGATCGACATATTGAAAGCCTTGGCGCGCCTTGCGACGGCCTGGCCAATGCGCCCCATACCGACAATACCCAGACGCTTGCCGTTTACACGGTGGCCTAGAAGCCCGGTTGGGCTCCAGCCTTTCCAATCACCACCGCGCACAACACGCTCCCCCTCCGATAGGCGGCGCGGCACAGCCAACATCAAGGCCATGGTCATGTCTGCTGTATCTTCTGTCAGGACGCCGGGTGTATTCGTGACACTAACCCCGCGCTGGCGCGCCGTTTTCAGGTCAATGTGGTCGACGCCGGTTCCAAAAGACGCGATCAGCTTCAGTCTCTCACCTGCTTGCGCGAGAAGACGGGCGTCCACCCTATCTGTGACTGTTGGGACCAGAATGTCCGCATCCTTCACCGCCTCCATCAACTGTTCCTGGCTCATCGGGTTATCGTCCAGATTGAGCCTGCAATCGAAGAGCTCCATCATTCTGGTCTCGATCACGTCCGGAAGGCGGCGGGTCACAACAACGACAGGTTTGGTGAGAGTCATAAGGTCACCTTATAAAGGGAAGTCCACGCTTGATTTGCCATAGCAGGCACTGTGCCCACTGTCCAGGGGCCCTCTATCCAAGGCGCCCGCCGTACAGTCTATATCCGACAAATGGTTTTCGCTATCCTCGGGGCTTAATTATCGCGCCTCCCGACCGAAAATTTTCTTGTCTCAACGTGGTGAATAAACCACCAAAACCAGTGCGCCTTTTTCGCTGCCTGCCTCATGCATCGCACCTGGTGCCCTAACGATATAGTCTCCTGGTAGGTATGTCCGTTCTTCATCATAGAACGATCCTTCTAGGACATAGACCTGTTCCATCTCGTCATGCGCATGGGGCGGCGAATAGGCGCCTGGATCGAACTTCATCAGCCAACTGCGATTTTCCCCGCCACGCTCTTCCATGAGCGGTTTGATCCAAAATCCGCCACTACCACAAGGCTGCCAGGGATGGTGTGCCACGCGAAGCCAAAGCGAGCCCTCATCAGGGAGGGGAAGAGCCATTTCCTCATCTTCTTTACTGCGGAAAAGTTCCGACATCCAAGGTTACCCCTTTCATCCTAGTCCTGCCTCAACACCAAGCCCCCGTAATCTGGCTCCATCGATTTCACATTGCAATCATAGCCTTAGAGGTGCACTAATTTTTTCCGATGCGCTCGGCCACGCTTTTGGTCATATCGTGCAGTGCTCTTGACTTGTGGCAGCCGCTTCGGCTAGCAGGATTAACTATGATCAATTTGTACATCTCCGTTCGCGCTACTGCTATAGCCCTGTTTGTGCTTTTCTTTGGAATTTACGCTGTCAGTGGCAGCAATATGGCCTTCGCACAAGCTAGTGAAGCCGAGAGCTCAAGCAGCTCTAAAACCTCACAGAGCGAAGCTGCTTCACCGCAGGAATCAGGCGGCGGCGATACTTCTTTCAGACGGCCAGGTCAGACCGGTCTAGCGTTACCGCGATTTGTCAGCCTGAGATCCAGTAAGGTCAATATGCGCTCTGGGCCGGGCGTGCGCTATCCAATTGACTGGGTTTACCATCGGCCCGGCTTACCCGTCGAAATCATAGATGAATTTGATACCTGGCGACGAATTCGCGATTGGGAGGGTACCGTCGGTTGGGTGCACCAATCGATGCTGGAAGGCAAGCGCACAGCATTGGTGAGCGGTGTGCAGCGTCTGCTACGCAAGGAGCCCGGTGATGATGCCCCTGGCATCGCCTTCATGGAACCGGGTGTTCTGGGGGAGTTGAGATCCTGCCAAAGTGACTGGTGCGAAGTCAGCATCCAGGGCTACCGTGGCTGGCTGCGTCGCTCCGACTTTTATGGGATCTATCCTCAAGAGAACCTGTAGAGCGAGCCCGATTTGATTAACTTAATCGAGCTCGCACGAACCCTCGCCTCAATCGAAGTCTGCGGCTAAAGCCGCGCGCACGGCTTCAGGCATAACAACCATATGACCATATTGATCATGGGAGAAGCCTAACACAGCCTGGACACCTTCGGCCCGGAAGGCCTCGACATCTTCGTTGCTGAACGGGAAATGGATGAACTGAACGGACGACGCCTTCCCATCCGCCGTCGTACGGTCGACATCATCCTCTGGCACGCCTTTTACCTCGCGATCACCCACCCTTATGAAGGCAGTCTCTTCGATCCCACCTAATTTTGAGAGGAAGAGGCGGCGGCGATCTGGATCATCGATCTCAAACATAACCGTGGCAGTTAACTCGTGCCCGTTGGGGATTAGGGGGTTATAGGCATTGAGCTCGTCTTCAATCTGCGCCTCCCCGCCTTTTTCGATGTAGAGCATTTCTTGGACCTGCAACCACATCGTCTCAAAACTTTCGAAATAGAAAGTGCAAACGGGACCAACCTCGATCCGGCGATCACGCTTCTTCTTTACGATATCGGACTTAATGGCCTTGCGGTCGGAGGCATAGGCGTCAAAGGCTATAATATCGTCACGGGTGAGTTCTCGTTTTGCCGTCATATCGAAGTCTCGCTCAAATTTGCCGCACTAGATCTTATGTCCCGAAAATCACAAAAGACCGTATGCTTGCGCAAAAAGTTCAATTGGATGTTGAGATGTGGGAATTTCGGGCTTCCCTTCCATCTTCAAACGCTCAATCCCTTGCAGGATATGCTCGCCGGCCAAGGGACACTCTGAGGCGATATAAGCCGTGCCACCCGATTTTTCCGACGCAGCTTTAGCCGCGGTCGCTGTTTGACGCGCCGCCGTTCGGCCGACTTTTATGCCTGTTTCGAAGTTGTTTTTCAAAATACCCCAGGACCCGCCATGGCCAGAACATCTCTCAATTACCTTCACATCTGCCTCGGGCAGAAAGCGAAGCATTTCGGCTGCCTTTGCACCGATATTTTGGGCACGCGCGTGGCACGCCATATGCAGCGCGACCCCGCCATCGAGACCTGTCAGGCCCTCGGCAAGGCCTTCTTTTTTTGCAATATTAACGACATACTCGGTGATATCGAACGTCGACGACGCCAGTTTTTTGATCCCCTCAACTTCGGGCAGAAGCAAGGGCCACTCGAATTTCAGCATCAACGCACAAGAAGGCGTGAGCGCAATGACGTCGTAACCTTCTTCGATATAAGGTTCGAGGTCGCGCGAAACCTTGCTGGCGCTTTCAGCCACACGCTCGATATTACCGTTTTCCAATTGCGGCATGCCACAACAGCCGGGGTAGAGGACCTCGGTTTCAACACCGTTTTTCGCTAGAACAGCCCGCGCGGCCTCGCCAATTTTCGGGTTATTGTAATTGACGAAGCAGGTCGCATAGAGGACCGCTTTACGGCCATAAGCAGGTGCTTCCTTATTGACCTCGGGCACCTCATTCTTGGCCCGAAGCGTGAAAGTCTTACCGTGGAATTTTGGCAAGGCAGCGTCGCGGTGAACACCGGCGAACCTCTCCATCGCAGGCCGCGTCAGTTTATTGCCGCGCTCGCTGGCCCAATTGGCAATACCAGGCGCCAGGCTCGCGAGCTTTCCGTTACGGTCCGTCTCCGTCAACTGATCAACGGCGAGGTCCTTATTGCCGCGTCGGCGTTCCGCTGCACGATAACGAAGCATGAGATGTGGGAAGTCCAGGTCGAATTCATGTGGCGGCACATAGGGACAGCTCACCATGAAGCACATGTCGCATAGCGTGCAGGCGTCTGCGACCTTTTTATAGTCCGAGCGATCAACCGTATCGAGTTCACCGCTCGGCGCTTCGTCGATCAAATCGAAAAGAAGCGGGAAGGAATCGCAGAGATTGAAACAACGCCGACATCCATGACAGATATCGAAAACCCGTTCCATCTCATCGTTGACCTTCTCCCAGTCATAGAACTCGGGATTCTGCCAATCGATGTTATGACGCGTCGGCGCGCCAAGGCTTCCTTCTCGCATTCTCACGCTTCCCTATTTGCGCTTAGGCCCATCAATGTCCAAGCGAAGCGGACTGGATTGCAGGGCGCCATTTTATTTCGTTCGAAAAACTGCTGCTCTATTCAGGCCATCCGACCATCGAGGCTAGCTATACGAACAATGGGAAAGTGGTTATCCGGCGACCACCATGGTGTAAGCGAAACGACGCTGCGTTTCGCCTACCCATAGCGACTTAATAGCCGGGTTGACCGGGCATGCCCCCA
>CAXMNO010000312.1:0-2608 GCA_964194655.1 uncultured Acidimicrobiia bacterium | reverse complement strand
TTCTGCTGGCAACTTTCTTGGCGTATTGCCAACGCCTCTCGCCGAGCTTTGTCACCAGGATAGCCAATCGGGTCGCAAGTATGGGCTACGCCGTACCAGGAACGGTCATTGCGGTTGGCGTTCTTATTCCTTTCTCCGCATTCGATAATTGGCTCGCCTCTCTCATCAAAAGTGCATTCGGCTTCTCACCAGGACTACTTTTAACTGGCACTATTACCGCTCTTGTGGGGGCATATCTCGTCCGCTTCCTTGCTGTTTCCCTCAATACCGTTGAAGCGAGCCTTGGCAAGGTCAAACCCACGATGGACGACGCCGCGCGCTCCCTTGGTCATGGACCCTTGGGGACGCTAAAGCTGGTTCATATGCCGATTATGCGCACGAGCCTTTTGACCGCCGGTCTTTTGGTCTTCGTCGACGTGATGAAGGAATTGCCAGCGACACTTGTTATGCGGCCGTTTAACTTCGATACGCTTGCGGTCCAAGCTCACAACTTTGCCTCGGACGAGCGACTGTCGGAAGCAGGCCTGCCGTCGCTCGCCATCGTATTGGTTGGCATTCCGCCACTTATTTTGCTAAGCCGCGCCATCGCCAAAGGCCGCCCCGGCAGCAAATCAAAGAAAGTATAAAGCATGCCCCGTGCTGAAGATGATAAATTGGCGCTTGCCTCGGTGCTGACGGATGCCGCCTTTCCGGAACTGCCCAATTTCCAGCGTGGCAAGGTGCGTGATTCCTATGATCTGCCGGATGGCAGGCGCATCATGGTGGCAACCGACCGGCAATCCGCCTTTGATCATGTGCTGGCGGCCGTTCCCTTTAAAGGTCAGGTGCTGACCCAAACCGCCCGCTTCTGGTTCGAGCAGACGGCGGATCTTTGTCCAAACCATGTTCTGTCCTACCCCGATCCCAATGTGGTGGTTGGCCGTCGCTTAGAAATGCTTTCGGTGGAAATGGTAGTGCGAGACTATCTGACAGGCTCCACCGAAACGTCGATTTGGCCCATGTATGAAGTGGGCGATCGTGAGCTCTATGGCCACAAGCTGCCAGATGGCCTTGAAAAGAATCATAAGCTGCCGCAAACAATCGTAACCCCCACGACCAAAGGCGCGCTGGGTGAGCATGATGTGCCCATCACGGCCCAGGAAATCGTCGCGCAAGGGATATTAAGCCAAGATCTTTGGGATGAGCTGGAGGCAAAAAGCTTTGCTGTTTTCGCCCGTGGCAGGGAAATAGCCGCGCGCCATGGCCTCATCCTTGTCGATACCAAGTTTGAGTTCGGTCTCGATGAAGACGGCACGGTCGTGCTTGCGGACGAAATTCTAACACCTGATTCCAGCCGCTATTGGAAAGCAGCCAGCTATGAGGCCAGGCTTGCGGACGGCCTTGAGCCTGAGAATTTGGACAAAGAGTTCTTGCGTCTATGGATACGTGAACGCTGTGATCCCTACCGCGATCCAATTCCAGAGATTCCAGGCGAGACCTTATTAGCTTTTAGCCGCAAATATATCGATCTTTTTGAGACGGTGACCGGGCTCCACTTCGAAAAACCCGACCGTCGAACGGCTGTTCGAGAGAGGGTTTATCAAGCCCTCAAATCTGCATTCCCCAATTATTTTTGATTTAAGCTTATAATCGAAAGAGAGAGGAACTTTCACTTCGGAGGAAAACCGTGCTCGCGCAATATCCTAAACTAGCCGGCAAGATAGAGTTTGGCTTGCAGGTGGTACTTGGAATCTTGTTCTTATTCGCTGCCTTTCTCTATTTCATCATCCGCGACGCCATAACCGGGCCGGACGCAGTAGATCGCGGTGCGATTTTGGTCACAGCGACAGAAATTCTTGGCCTTTCCTTCGTCCTTTCAGTCATTCCCACCTTTTTCAGGAGTAGGATGAAAGACCCGCCTTTGGTCTTAATCTGGGGCGCCCTTATGCTCGCTGCCACCACCGCGGCTCTATGTGGAGGCCTGCTTTTTCTAAGTGCAATGTAAGGAGCTTAAGAGCCTATGCCGCCTCGCGACGGCTGCGTCGCAAAGCGCCGGGGCCAATTCCCAAATGACGGCTGAAAATCCGGCTGAAAGCCGCAACGGAGCGATAGCCGACTTGGGCTGCAACCTCCTCTATCGAATCATCACACCCGACTAAAAGCGCGCGGGCCTTTTCCAACCGCCAAGAAGTGACGTAGTTCATCGGTGTGGTATCCGCTAGCTCTTGAAAACGCTTGGCGAAAACCGTCCGCGATAGACCTGCCTCGCGCGCCATGCTTTCAACTGTCCAACGTTGACTGGGCTCACGATGTACAGCAGCCAATGCCCGACCTACCTTCTGGTCACCCAAAGCTTTCAAAACCCCGGCATCGACTTCCCTACGCTCAAGCCAGTCGCGAATGGCCTGAACAAATAGAATTTCCGTCATGCGATTGATGATAGCTTCACTACCAAGTCGAGTGGATGCGTACTCTGCCTCTAGCAATTTAAATGAAGCTTCCAACCAAGATTGGGTGGTGTTGCACTGTGATCGCACAACGATGGAATCCGGTAATTCCCCTAGCATTGGATGACGTGAGCTCGAATCGAAAGCGAAATGCCCGCAAATAAGCCGGGTTTCCTCGCCTT
>CAXMNO010000311.1:0-3896 GCA_964194655.1 uncultured Acidimicrobiia bacterium | reverse complement strand
CCCCTTGAATTCGATGAAGAGACCCTATTGCCGTGGTGACGGCCCAGGATTCACGCTGGGCCGCTTAGGGCGGAAGCTATCGGATGCAGTGGCGAGCGTCCAGTATCTTGGGCGATGAACGCCTTATAACAGCCAAAATATAAAAGCCCCAAAATATAAAAGCCCACATATTGGCGAAGTTACATTGACGCTTGCGAAGGGCGTGCTTAAATTCTGAAACGCTATGACAGTTTTGAAAAAGGGCTCTGCCAGCCAGCTCAATGCCAGCGACCTCTCTACCAGGTCGCGGGAGATCTTTCGTGCCATCGTGGAGGCGTATGTCGATACAGGCGCGCCGATTGGTTCGCGCACCCTTTCGCGCCAGCTTGGCTTGGATCTATCGCCCGCAACAGTCCGCAATGTTATGTCGGATCTGGAAGATTTAGGGCTGCTTTACGCGCCTCATACCTCTGCAGGGCGCCTGCCGACGGATATGGGCCTGAAGCTCTTTGTCGATGGACTATTGGAGCGTGGCAGCCTTTCCCAAGAAGAGCGTGAACAGATCGAGAGCCAGTGCGCAGGCTCGGGCCGTTCTGTTTCAGAGGTTCTTGAGGAGGCAACAGGGCTTATTTCAGGGCTTTCGCGCTGCTGTGGCCTGGTTGTTGCGCCCAAGGCCAGCGAACCCCTGAAGCATATCGAATTCGTGGCGCTTGGACCTGGCCGGGCGTTGGTGGTGATCGTCTATGGCTCAGGCGTGGTGGAAAACCGCATCATAGATGTGCCTATCGGTCTGCCAGCTTCTTCCTTGATAGAGGCAACGAATTTCCTCACGACCCGGCTTTTGGGACGTACTCTGGAAGAAGCGCAAATGACAATCGAGCTTGAATTATCGGAACACCGTGTCGAGCTCGACACCTTGACCCAGCGCGTTGTTGAATCGGGTCTTGCCACCTGGACAGGCGAGGGCGGAGAGGACGCCGCGAAGGCAAACCATGGTGTTTTGATCTTGCGCGGTCAAAGTCAGCTCCTAGAAGACATAACGGCGATGGAGGATTTGGAGCGCATTCGCCATCTTTTCCGGATGCTGGAAACGCGTGAAACGATGTCACGGCTATTGAACTTAGCGGAAACGGCTGAAGGCGTTCAGATCTACGTTGGGTCGGAAAGTGAACTTTTTGGCTTGACCGGCTGCTCAATGGTGATAGCTCCCTACAGCAATTCGCAGCGCAAGATCGTAGGCGCCATTGGTGTTATCGGGCCGACCCGGCTGAACTATGCGCGTGTGATCCCTATGGTCGATTACACCGCGAAGGTTATCGGCCGCTTGGTGGGTTAGGAAATTTTCAGAAAGGACGAAACGGCATTATGGCCGACGAGCACAAAAAGGACGAGACGCCTGCGACCACTAAAGGTGAAGCAGACCCCCAGGAAGCTGATGTTTTAAGCGACTTGGTCGGTGATGAGGCTGATGATAGCGCGCCTCAGGATCATGATGCCGGCGAGGAAGCCGAGAGTGATCTATCACCCCGCGAGGCAGAGCTTTTGGCTGAAATCGAGCGGCTGGAGGATTCGCAGAACCGTGCGATGCGCGCTGCCGCGGAATACGATAATGCAGCCAAACGTGCGCAGCGCGATTTGCAAGATGCGCGTAAATTTGGCGCGGCTAACCTTGCTCGCGATTTGCTTTCCGTCGTCGACAATTTGCATCGTGCTCTTGCCGCCGTTCCCGAAGAGGCATCGCAGGAAAACGAACAGCTTGGGAAGCTGACAGAAGGCGTTAGCATGATCGAGCGCGATCTGGCTGCGACTTTGGGTAAACACAACATTGAGGTCCTGAACCCTCTGGACCAAGCTTTTGATCCGCACTTGCACGAAGCTATGTTCGAGGCACCCGTCCCCGGAAAGGCGGCGGGCACCATCATCCAGGTTTTGGAATTTGGCTACAAGCTGCATGACCGGCTTTTGCGTCCGGCGCGCGTTGGCGTTGCGAAGGGTGGGGCTGATGCTGCGCCGCAAGCCGCTGGAGCGAACGTCGACACCAAGGTCTAACGGCTCCTTAGCTATCTGAAATCAATGAATATTCCGGGTGAGTTTAACTTGGCACGCAGTGGCGGTTTACGCGCCTTAGTGTCAAGTTAAGCCGCCCACCGCCTTTTAGAAGGCGGCTCGAGCCAGAAATAACGCGGTCGATGCCGTGATAACAGAGGCGTGCTTCGTTGGCTAAGACGACGATATCGCCCGAAGAAACGCGCCACGATATGGTGCGATCGCGGCGATTTTCGCCACCGAGCCGGAAAACAGCGCTATCACCAAGCGATACTGAAATCACCGGCGCGCCCAACTCTATTTCATCGCGGTCTTGATGGAGGCCCATGCGCGCGCCTGCGTCATAGTGGTTGATCAAGCAACACTCAGGCGGGGCTGGATAGCCGCAAAGCTCTTTCCATAGATCGAGGAGAATAGTCGGTATTTCCGGCCAGGGCTTTTCTGTCTCGGGATGCGTCTTTGAATAGCGATAACCTGTTCGATCCGCCATCCAACCGAGCGGCCCGGCGTTCGTCATCTGGACGGAAAAGGGCTTTCCGGTACCTGGCATGGATGGGCGGTATAGAGGGGCCTGGGCAACGACCTCTCTTGCTACCTCCACCAGTTCCTCTTGCCGATTGCTGTCGAGGTATTGTGGAAAATAGCCAACGCCTTCAGGCAGTGTGGGGGAAGCGTTCTGCGGCCCAGCTGCGCGCATGGCTTATTGGCTCCGGCCCTCGTCACTTTTACTGGGCGAGTTATCCTCAGCCTTCGCTTGCCGTGCAGCGCGGCGTGCCCGGCGGACGCCCATTATTCGGAAGAAGAGATAGCAAGCACCGGCAACCAAAACGATCCCAACGCCAAGGTCTTTCAGGCCCTCATCTTGGAAGTAGTGCTCACCCGTCAAAGCCAGGATCGCACCAGCTATCACAGTTACACCCAGACAAACTATGATCGTGCGAAAAATCGGGTCGTTAGGCATGTGGGGTCACTTTCATTAAAGGCTGCTTTAAGGGTCCCTCTTATAGTTTGGCGCCTACACTGCAAGGCCGCAAGTTCGCGAAACCCTCATGCAATCGCAAAATCTTTCTGAAAGAAGGCACTTTTTACGGCCTTCTATTCCTTGCAGCTTCGGCCAGAGACCTTATATATCCCGCAGAGCTATAGGGTTATCTCCGCCGAGGAATTGTTAACCTCTCTTCAACGACTTTTGTCGGAGAAGCCTTAATTGGTATTTATCTAACCTCTCGAAAGATGGGGATCCGAAGGTAAGGTGCTTTTCGAACAAGGCCTTATCGCTGGGTCCGCCAAGGGAAATGGGAAACTATGAGCAAGGTAATCGGGATCGATTTGGGAACGACCAACTCCTGTGTCGCTGTTATGGACGGCAAGGAAGCGAAGGTCATTGAGAATGCCGAAGGCGCGCGCACGACACCTTCCATGGTGGGGATTGCGGAAAATGACGAGCGCCTCGTTGGCCAACCGGCCAAGCGTCAGGCGGTAACCAATCCGGAAAACACATTATTTGCCATTAAGCGCCTTATTGGCCGGCGGTTCGATGATCCGACGACTAGGAAGGATATGGAGCTTGTCTCTTACAAGATCGTAAAGGCCGACAATGGCGATGCTTGGGTCGAGGCGCGCGGCGAAAAGCTCTCCCCAAGTCAGGTTTCAGCCTTCATCTTGAATAAGATGAAAGAAACGGCGGAGGCTTATCTCGGCGAACCGGTCACGCAAGCTGTGATTACGGTTCCGGCATATTTTAACGATTCCCAGCGCCAGGCAACCAAAGACGCCGGTAAGATCGCAGGTCTGGAAGTTAAGCGGATCATCAACGAGCCAACTGCTGCGGCACTGGCCTACGGTATGGACAAGAAGCGCGGCGACAGCAC
>CAXMNO010000310.1:0-3679 GCA_964194655.1 uncultured Acidimicrobiia bacterium | reverse complement strand
ACTTTTTGGGGTGAAGCGAATCATTCTCTTTTGAATCAGACGCTTTCGAATCAAGAGAAAGCGGGTTAACAGTTAGGAAATCAAAACTTGCACCTGCTCAATTTCAAAAAGTGAGGATGGAAATGTTCAAGGCCCTTTTGTTGCGCGAAAACGAAGGAAAAGTTAGCTCGGCCATAGAAGAACTTGAAGAGAGCCAGCTTCCCGATGGCGACGTTACGGTTGCGGTCGAATATTCGACCTTGAACTACAAGGACGGCCTGGTCCTGAACGGTCTCGGTCGTTTAGTTCGTGACTATCCGCATATTCCTGGTGTCGATTTCGTCGGGCGTGTCTTGGAAAGCGGCGATACAAGGTATGCCGCCGGGGACGCGGTTATCTTGACCGGTTGGCGGGTTGGCGAGGCCTGGTGGGGCGGTTATGCCGAAAAAGCGCGGGTCAAGGGCGATTGGCTGGTGCCACTACCAGATGGACTGACAGCGCGCCAAGCCATGGGCCTAGGAACGGCTGGTTTCACGGCAATGCTCGCCGTCCTCACCCTGGAAGAACATGGCGTCACACCGGAAAGCGGCGAGGTTTTGGTCACAGGGGCCGCCGGTGGTGTTGGCTCGGTCGCCGTCGCTTTGCTCGCGCGTTTGGGCTACAAGGTTGCAGCCGCGACTGGGCGCGCCTCCACCCATGATTACTTGAAGGACCTTGGGGCAAGCGTAATCGTCGATCGCGAAGAAATCGCAGCACCCTCCGGACGCCCGCTTGATCGTGAGCGCTGGGCGGGGGCCATCGATAACGTTGGCGGGGCAACCTTGGCAGCCGTCCTCCCGCAAATCAGCTATGGCGGATCTGTCGCAGCCGTTGGCCTTGCCGGTGGCCACAAGCTGGAGACGACGGTCATTCCCTTCCTTTTGCGCGGTGTCAATTTGCTTGGGATCGATTCCGTTCAATGCCCAAGGGAAAAGCGTCTTAAGGTCTGGAGCCGGATTGTTCGGGACCTCGATCTGACAAAGCTCGAGGCGATGATCAGCGAAGTCTCGCTGGAAGAGCTGCCAACGAAAGCGGGCGATATCATCAAAGGACAAGTGCGGGGCCGCACGGTCGTCAACGTCGCGAACGCTTCATAAGGCGTTTCGCGAAAGTAGCGCCACCTCAGCCCTTTGCTTTTAGAGCAATCGCGCGCGAGGCGTTTTTGGGAAGCGGAAGTGCGGCTTGCACGGCTGCAAGATTTTGGGCGCGCTCTGAGACCTCGGATATGAAGCGCATCACCCTGCGCTCGTTCAAGTCAAAGGCCAGCAGCATAACCTCGTTGCTGGCCACGAGTTCTTTGCGCTCTTGTTGATAAAGCTCGTGATACATCCAAATTCGCTTGTCATCGACACCTAGAACCTGCGTGGTGACGAGGTAGGGGTCGTCCTTATAGAGCTCACCCATATAGTTGACGTGCGTCTCGACTACGGCATATTCGAGGCCCTCACGGTCCTCTAACGTCCTGGGGCGATTGAGATATTCCCAAAGAGCGTAGGTGGAGAGGTCACAAGCCTCGACATAGCGCGCCATATTCATATGGCCGAACTCATCAACCCATTCAGGCTTTACGCGGCCTTCTTGGAGGCGGAGAGGCTGAGTTTCATCCATTGGGTTCATCTCGCTGGCTTGGATAACAGACAATCGCGTTTGCAAGCTTTCATGGCACGATTGCCAGAGCTTGACGCAGAGCGACCATGGCTTGTCTTGAAGCGCAGAACCCAAAAAGTTCGAAAGACCAATCAGTTCGCCTGCGCAAGTGGCTGAGGATAGATAACGCGTTCGACTGGAAATATGACAGAGGCATTTGTGCCCTTGCCAAGCTCACTTTCAAGAATGAGTTCGGCTTGGTGCAACTCGGCGATGGACTTTACAAGGAAAAGCCCAAGACCTGTCCCCTCATGACCCCTCGTATGGGCTGAAGCCACTTGGATGAAGGGCGCTTGAACACGTTCAAGATCATCAGAGGCAATCCCAAGGCCGCTATCGATCACCGAAAGGACTAGCCTGCCATCACCAAGGACACATGCGGTAATGCGGACTTCGCCGCCTACCGGCGTGAACTTCACGGCGTTCGTCAAAAGGTTCAGAAGTATCTGATTTAATTGGCGTTCGTCTGCGAAAAGTGAGGGTAAGCCGGAGGGAAAATCCGCTTCTATAATCACACCAGCACGCTTTGCGCGTTCCAGGATCATTCTAAGACAGGTCTGCGTCACCGAACTTAGATCGACATCGCTTTCACTAATTTCGTACTCGCCCGCCTCGATCTTCGAGAGGTCGAGAATGTCATTGATCAGCTTTAAGAGGTGATGGCCCGAGGATTCAATATCACGGACATAGCCGACATAACGTTCGTCTCCGAGCGCCCCGAAGTATTGTTGGCGAAGAAGAGAAGAAAATCCGATGATCGAATTCAGTGGTGTGCGAAGTTCATGGCTTATGTTGGCCAGGAATTCGGATTTCATGCGGTTGGCGCTCTCAGCCTCCTCCTTGGCACGCAGGAGGGTCTCCTCGCTCTTTCTGCGCTCTGTTGCATCCCAGAATATTCCTTGGAGAGAGACGATTTCGCCATTCGGATCATGGACCGGAATTTTGATTGCCTCAACGTCGATCTCGCGGCCCTTAGGCCCGATGCGCCGCTGTTCTATCGTGTCTTGGCCAAGGCCGGTTTCAAAGAGTTCTTGGTCCTTCTTGCGATACTCATCAGTCCGCTCTTGCGGGTAATAACTGGAAACGCTTTGACTTGATAACGCCTCGCCATCGGCTGAAAGCAAGTCGTGGCACGCCGCATTCGCAAAGGTAATCCGATCATCGCGGTCTTGAAGGTAAACTGCGATCGGCAGGGCATCGATGAGCGAGCGATACCGCAATTCGCTTGCTGCGATGGCTTTCTCGCCACGCCGTTGCAGCCAGAAGACAACGCTCAAGGCGATCGTTAGCAAGGAAATCACTAAAAGCATAAACAGCGAGGCAAATCGAAGGTAGCCCGTCGCCCCAACCTGATCGCCGACGATTTTAATAGCGTGGTTTTGGGCCTCCGCTAACACTGATTCTGCTTGAACGAGTGCAACTTCAGCCCGCTCGCGCACGCTGGAGATTGTTGGAGGCGAAAGTGCGGGCTGTCCGCTAATCCCCTCAGATAGTAAAGTTCTAATATCGACAACGGCGGGATAGATGATTGCGTGCATGAGGGCAGCGCCCGTCAAGCTATCCACGTGTTGGTTTATCAGGAGGTCATTAACCTCCGTTTCCAATGTTGCGAGGCTTCGGTGAAGCGCATCAAGTTGCTCGGACCCGCCGGCGGTGTCGACCGCGCTTGCCATATTTAAAAATCGAGATAAGCGAAGCGCGACTTGATCCATGTCTTGCTGCTCTTGAAGCAGCTTGAAAGGAAGCTGTTTCTCGATCATGCGCAATTCGCGTTCCAAGAACCAAAAGGAGCCAGCAAAAACAGAGATGATTGCCGACATCACAATTATCGTCAGCAAGGAGGCCTTAGAGCCGGCTTGGCCGCTCGTGAGGCGCAGGAATTGTCTTTGTCCAGTCAATCCGGAGCTTCTCTTTAGCTTCTTGTGTTCATTTGCCTGAAAAATTGTGCTGTCTAACCAAGGCGTGCATTGCTAACCAAAAAAAGATTTCTATGGTAATCATTTCACGCAAGTTG
>CAXMNO010000309.1:0-3496 GCA_964194655.1 uncultured Acidimicrobiia bacterium | reverse complement strand
GATGCCCGATGATCAAGCATGGACATTTGCGCGAGAAATCGCGATCGTAATCGATGGTGTCTGGTTGCGGCTTGCAATCGGTGTGGAGAGTATCAGCCGCGCAGACGCCCGGCATATGCTTTTGCGTCAGTTGGAGGCGGGTCTCCCAATAGCGCCTTTGGGTGAGGGTGAGGCTGGATCGAAGACCGGGATGATCATGCAATAAGGCCACAACGTTCTATTGCGAGAAGGCTTGCGAAGGGAATAGAGTAACGGCACGACGAGTTATTGAGCAACTTAAAAAGTAGGGAAAAAACAAAAACCAGTTCCCGCGGCACAAGAAGCCTTCGAGGCTCATACGTGGGCGCTGAGGAGATAGGGAGCTTACCTAATGAAGAGACTAAAACAATTGGGCCAGGGTATCGCATTATCGACGGCTTTAGCCGCGACCGCGTTTACCGGTGTGGCTGGGGCAGCTGAAATGGGTGCTGTCGATGAACCCATTCGCCTTGCTATGAACGAATGGACGGGTCAGCACATTACGACCAAGGTCGCAGGCGCAATTTTGAAACGCGCAGGCTATAACGTGGAATACGTGACAGCTGGCTACTATCCGCAATTGACGGCTGTGCGCGACAACACGATCTCTGCGACGCTGGAAATTTGGAGTTCCAATATCGGTGAGCACTATGAAGAAGCGCTCGCGTCAGGTCAGGCAGTCGAACTCGGTGACCTTGGTCTAGAGCCGGTTGAGACCTGGTGGTACAACAATGCGGCAGCCGAGGCTTGCCCGGGATTGCCCGACTGGGAAGCTTTGGTGGACTGCGCTGACGTTTTCTCAAATGTCGATACCTTCCCCGATGGCCGCCTGCTTGACTATCCAGCCGACTGGGGAACCACGAACGTCGACCGCCTGGCCGCACTGGAGCTGCCGCTAAAATCCATCCCGGCAGGCTCGGAAGGAGCGTTGGTTGCCGAGATCAAGGCCGCTGAGGCTAAGAACGCGCCGATCCTTGTTATGTTTTGGAGCCCGCATTGGTTGATGGCAGAAGTTGAGTTGCATGCTGTCTCTCTTCCCGCTTACGAAGACGGCTGCTATGACGATGCCTCTGTTGGTGTTAATGCGGATGTCACGTTCGACTGTGACTGGGCGCGTGGGCATATCAATAAAATCGGCTGGATCGGCTTGGAAGAAAAATGGCCAGCCGCCTATGAGCTTCTCCAGTCCTATCAGCTGCGCAATTCAGACCAGATCCCGATGATGAAGCGCATCGACCAAGATGGCGATGATCTGGAAGCTGTGGTTGCGGAGTGGATGGAGAGCAACGAAGCGGTTTGGAGCCCTTGGGTCAAGCAAGCAACCAAATAGCTCTTTGAAGTTCTTTTGGCCCAGTTGGCATATGGTCTTGTGGGTGGAGAGGATGGATTAATCCTCTTCCTCCCCGGGCCATGAATTTTTTCGCCGTCTCGGCTGTTTGCCAGTTTCGCTTGCCAGTCTCATTTGAAGGTACAGCAATATGATCAGCAATGGATCTGATCGAGATATCAAGATCTCCTGCCGCAATATCTGGAAGGTCTATGGGCATCGCCCTGAATCCTTCTTCGATAATGGCAAAGGCCAAGTCGCCGACCCAGAAGCATTGCGCGAACAAATGCGTGCCGAGGATCACGTTGTCGCGGCGAGTGATGTTTCATTCGACGTTCATGTCGGTGAGATCTTTATCATCATGGGGCTCTCAGGGTCCGGCAAATCGACGATGGTGCGCTGCCTTTCGCGCTTGGTCGAGCCAACGGCGGGAGAGGTCTTGTTGGACGGTGTCGATTTGCTGCGCGCGTCAAATGCTGAGCTGATCCAAATCAGACGCCGCAAAATGGGTATGGTTTTCCAGAACTTCGGCCTTCTTCCCCATTTAACTGTGCTTGAAAATGTCGCTTTTCCCTTAAGGGTCCAAGGTATCGATAAAACGAGCCGGTTAAAGCGCGCCCAGGAAATGGTGGAGCTTGTGGGCTTAGAGGGTCGCGAGAGTGCTTTTCCGCGCCAACTTTCAGGCGGTCAGCAACAGCGGGTCGGTATCGCGCGTTCGCTCGCGGTGGAGCCGGAACTTTGGTTCCTGGACGAGCCATTTTCCGCGCTCGACCCCTTAATCCGGCGGCAAATGCAGGATGAATTTATGCGCCTGCAAAAGATGCTTCACAAAACCATCGTGTTTATTACGCACGATTTTTTGGAAGCGCTGCGGTTAGCGGATAGGATCGTCATTATGAAGGATGGCGAGGTGGTGCAGATGGGCACGCCCGCCGATTTGGTGATGCGTCCGGCCAACGCCTATGTTGCCGAATTCACCCAGGATGTGCCGCGCGTTCGCGTTATCACCGCCGGTGAGATTATGGAATCACCCCTCAGCGAATTGCAGGCGGGAACAGGTGTCCATGCCGAAACCTCGCTAGAGGCTTTGATGCCGCGCATGGCAGAGCATCCAGACGGCCTCGCCATTTTAAGCGATGGCGGGGATGTTATCGGGCAAGTGACGCCGCAATCCGTTGTGCGTGCCTTAGCGGCTGCCGGTGAAGCTCAGTCATGACGGCGATCCTCCCCAGCGAAGGAGAATTGGGGCGGACGCCGGTTATTCCCAAAGCAGCTTGGCCGTGGTTGGTCGTCGGTGTTGCGACGGCGCTGTTCTACCTGGTTCAGATAAAAGCTGTGTCCGGGGTTATTGGAACCCTTCCTACCTGGATTACCCGCTACCCCAAGGCCCTTAACAAAGAGATCGTTGGGGCGATCAACTGGTTTATGGACTGGTTTGTAGAGGTCTTTCGCGGTCTATTCTCGGTGATGTCTTGGGGCTTGGAATGGCCTATGTTCGGCCTGCAAGCGTTGCTGCAATGGCTGCCATGGCCAGCGACGATCGCTGCTTTCACGGTGCTAGCTTTTGTCGCAGGCGGGCGCAAGCTCGCGATTTTTACCGTCTTCGCACTTTTTTACATGGTGGTGACCGGCTACTGGTCGGAATCGATGAACACCTTGGCGCTGGTCGGTGTTTCGGTTCCGCTCGCCGTTGCCTTGGGCTTTGGGCTCGGTGTATGGGGCTTTCGCTCTGACCGGGCGGAGAAAATCATCCAACCCTGCCTCGATCTCATGCAGACCGTGCCGACCTTTGCTTATCTGATACCTATCCTTTTGCTTTTTGGTTTTGGCCCCGTCGTCGGCTTGATCGCGAGCGCCATTTACGCTTGTCCGCCGATGGTGCGCAATGTGATGCATGGCTTGCGGAGAATTCCCCCGGACATCGTCGAATCAGGGCTCATGTGCGGCTCGACGAAACGACAGCGTTTCTGGTGGGTCGAGGTGCCAACGGCCTTGCCGCAAATCATGATCGGTGTCAATCAAACCACGATGGCAGGGCTCTCCATGGTCATCATTGCAGCCATTATCGGTGGTTTCGATGATATCGGATGGGAAGTCCTCTCGACGATGCGCAAGGCCCAGTTCGGGCAAAGCTTGCTGGCAGGCGCGGTT
>CAXMNO010000308.1:0-3957 GCA_964194655.1 uncultured Acidimicrobiia bacterium | reverse complement strand
CAGCCGTAATTCCCGGCTTCATGCTTGCTGGTGCCTATATGGTGTACATCACCATTATTTGCCGCCTGAAACCAGAACTCGCCCCGCCGTTGCCCGATGATATGGGACCGAAGACCACCGGCGCGCTTTGGAAAATGGTATTCAAAAGCTTCATTCCGCCCGTCTTTCTGGTTTTCTTGGTCTTAGGCTCCATCCTTTTCGGCTGGGCTGCGCCGACCGAGGCCGCCGGTGTCGGTGCTGCGGGTGCCGCCCTCCTTGCGTTTGTGAACCGTAAGCTTTCCTGGTCGGTCCTAAAGGATGTCGTTGAGCGCGCTGCACTCACCAATGCCATGATTTTCGGCATCTTTGTTGGCGCAAGTTGCTTTTCCTTCGTGTTCCGGAACTTGGGCGGCGATGGGTTGGTCGTCGGCATCGTCAATTCTTTTGAGCTCGGATCTTGGGGATTGCTCATCCTTTTGATGGGTATCGTTTTCCTGTTGGGCTTCTTCTTCGATTGGATTGAGATCACCTTGATTGTCCTTCCAGTCTTCAGCCCGATCATCGAGCTGCTTGACTTTGGCGATCACGTAGCGAAGGGCGAGGTGATTTACTGGTTCGCAATGCTTATGGCGATCAACCTGCAAACCTCGTTCCTAACGCCGCCGTTCGGCTTTGCCCTCTTCTATATGAAGGGATCGGCACCGCCTGACGTGCGCATGCAGGATATCTATAAGGGCATCATTCCCTTTGTCATGATCCAGTTGGTAGGTCTCGGCTTGGTGATGGCTTTCCCAGATATCGCTCTGTGGCTACCAAGAGTGCTACTGAACTAGGGCGCTTGCACGGTTTGGCCGGGCCGGCCACCCAACAAAAAGGGGCGTCCAGACGGGCGCCCCTTTTTACGTTCTAATTTAATTACCGCCTAATTTAACCACCGCGGAAAAGGATGGTCCTACATATTCGGATAATTCGGACCACCGCCGCCTTCAGGTGTCACCCAGTTGATATTCTGGGTCGGGTCTTTGATATCGCAGGTCTTACAGTGCACACAGTTCTGGGCATTGATCTGCAAGCGCGGGTTCGAGCCGTCATCGTCACGCAAGATTTCATAGACACCCGCTGGACAGAAGCGCTGTTCGGGCGCGTCATAGATCGCCAGATTATGCGCAACGGGAACGCTATCGTCTTTCAACGTCAAATGAACCGGCTGATCTTCTTCGTGGTTGGTGCCAGAGACGAAGACAGAAGAATTGCGGTCAAAGGTGATAACGCCATCGGGCTTAGGATATGTGATCTTCGGCATTTCAGATGCCGGTTTTAGGCATTCGTGATCATGATGCTTGTGGTGAAAGGTCCATGGCGCTTTGCCGCCCAAGACCTTGAGATCAAGCCCGCCGTAAGCCATCGATCCCATAAGCCCCCATTTCGAGAACGCGGGCCGGAAATTCCTGGCCTTGTGAAGCTCCTCATAAACCCAAGAATTTTTGAACTTCTCCGGATAGCTCTCAAGCACTGCGGGGCTTTCCTCGCCACCACCGGAAAGCGCCTCAAAAGCGGACTCAGCAGCCAGCATCCCCGTCTTCATGGCATTATGGGAGCCCTTAATCTTGGGCACGTTCAAGAACCCGGCGCTGCAACCGATTAAAGCACCGCCTGGGAAAACAAGCTTAGGAATGGACTGCAAGCCGCCTTCATTTAGGGCGCGCGCGCCATAGGAGACGCGTTTGCCGCCTTCCAGAAAGTGCCGAACTTTCGGGTGGGTCTTGAAGCGCTGCATCTCTTCAAAGGGATAGAGGTGCGGATTGTCATAATCGAGCCCGACAACGAAACCGATAGCGACTTGGTTATCTTCCAGATGATAAAGGAATGAACCGCCCCAAGTACTGTTGTTCATCGGCCAGCCCGCTGTGTGCATCACGAAGCCGGGCTTATGTTTCGCCGGATCGATTTCCCACAACTCCTTAATGCCGATGCCATAAGTCTGAGGGTCGCAGCCTTCGCGCAGGTTAAAACGTTCAAACAGACCCTTAGACAAAGATCCGCGGCACCCTTCGGCGAAAAGCGTGTACTTACCCCAAAGCTCCATCCCTTGTGTGTAGGTGCCTTTTTGCTCCCCATCTTTGGAGACACCCATATCACCAGTAGCAACGCCCTTTACGCGCCCGTCTTCGTGGTAAAGCACCTCGGATGCTGCGAAACCTGGATAGATCTCAGCACCTAAAGCTTCTGCTTGCTCAGCCAACCAGCGGCACAGGTTGCCGAGCGAAATGACGTAGTTGCCATGATTATGCATCTGAGACGGCAAAAGACTGACGGGGACCTCAAAGCCGCCCTTCTCCGTCAAAAGCATGAACTTCTCATTGCTCACCGGCGTATTCAGCGGGGCGCCCATCTCTTTCCAATCGGGGAAGAGCTCGTTCATCGCCCGCGGCTCCATCACCGCGCCGGATAGGATATGGGCGCCGACTTCAGAGCCTTTTTCCAAGACGCAAACGGAAATTTCCTGTCCGCTTTCTAGAGAGAGTTGACGAAGTTTTATCGCAGCCGACAAGCCCGCCGGGCCAGCGCCGACAATAACGACGTCATATTCCATGTATTCCCGTTCCATGGTTCCCTCACTTTCCCCTCATATACCAAATCGCCAGCTCTTAATTCTTTTTAAGTAAACTTGACCGGCCCGTATGGCGTAACTCTTACGACGTAATTCTTACGATGCAAACCTGCAAAGTGCCGGGCAAACCTGCAAAGTGCCGGATTATCATTAGACTTAGACAGTCTATATTTTCCTAGACCGACGAGGACCTGTCCACAAGCGCCGCTTTACCCTTGGGCCATTGCGCTCGTCCCCTCGGCGCGGTGGCGGTATTGTGAGTAAAGTTACGATTATATAGAAGCCGGATGTTTTTTGATCTTCTCTTCGGTGCTAGGTTTTGATTATGGGAACCGAGGATCTCTCTTACAGTGAGGCGCTTGCAGCACTCGCCTGGCAAATAGAATCCGGCGCCGACGAGGCGCTCGATGATCAGGCGCGCGATCGCTTTGCTGAGAGTGAGGCAACGACAACCCACGCAAAAGCAAAAGCACGCCCGGAAGTCGGTCGAAAAGATCCACCAAAATCTGCCGCTGCCAAAGCACCCGCGTCCGCCGCGCCGCTTGTCTCAATGGACGAAGCACAAACGACGGCGCGCCGGCTCGCAGCCTCTGCTTCCACTATCGACGAGCTGCGGCGCACCTTGGAAACATTCGAAGGGTGTCCGCTAAAAGCAACCGCGACTAATCTTTGCTTTAGCGATGGTAATCCATCAGCGCGCATCATGATTATCGGTGAGGCCCCAGGCGCGGACGAAGACCGGCAAGGCAAACCCTTCGTCGGACGGGCGGGCCAGCTCCTCGATAAGATGCTAGGCGCAATTGGGCTTGATCGTGACCAGGTCTACATCACCAACCTTATATTCTGGCGGCCACCTGGAAACCGCACCCCGACGCCCGCGGAAACAGCCACCTGCCTTCCGTTTGTGGAGCGGCAAATCGAGCTCGTGGCCCCTAAAGTACTGGTGCTTGCGGGCGGTGCTTCAGCGAAAACGCTGCTTGGAACCTCCACAGGGATCACGCGGCTACGCGGGCGTTGGGTCGATTACCAGCATGAGGGATTGGCAGATCCGATTCCAGCCCTCCCAACGCTTCATCCAGCTTACCTGCTGCGCCGCAGCCCGGAAAAACGACTAGCATGGCGTGATTTGCTTCTGCTGAAGGCACGTTTGGATAACACGTAGAATTTTGAACCCCCCCTCGCTAAAGCAAGCGGCCACATACCGCAAAAAAGAACAGCTCTAAAATCAGCACGTTAATAGCTTGTGGCAATTCGTCCTCGTGACGAAGGTGAGAATTCGCATATGGATTCGCGCCGTTGGAAACGTCCCGCTTTCTCCACAAATGCTTGATATTATTTACGGAAAGCAAAGGCCCTTGTGGCAGCTT
>CAXMNO010000307.1:0-3202 GCA_964194655.1 uncultured Acidimicrobiia bacterium | reverse complement strand
ATTTGACCGTCTCTCGGGCCGAGATTAAGCGTTATGCGTGCTTGAAAGCCCCAAGCGATCCAAGGTGTCCCTGGTCGGCACGCCATCAGGCGACCAGCCGCGCAGCTCGTAATACTCCGGCAGCATGATATCGAGCTGATTGACCTTACCCTCGGCGGTGCCGGAAGGTGCGGGATCCTCCAATAGGCGTTTCGGCAAGCTATCATCCGCCTTCGTCAGACCGGCTGAGAGATTGAACTGGCGTTCCAAGTTCCAGATCCGCTCGCCCGTCTCGGTCAGGCGGTCAGCCGTCCACTCGCCCTCGCAAGCGGCATCGACCTGTTCGGCCAATTCCGGCGTTCCCACCGATCCGGAAATGAAAAGGCATAGACCTGTAGAATCCAAAGCCGCGGTTGAATCCTGCGATTCCTTACAAGGCTTGGCTTTGCCCTTGCCTGTCTGGTCTTCCATGTCTTCCGCGAAGGTGTCGTGTTTTAGATGGCACGCCCCGCGGTTGGATGTTGCATAGCCCAAACCCATACCTTGCAAGGCGCGACTGTCGTAGCCCGCAAATTCCTGGCCCTTAACGCCCATGAACAGTTCGGGATGACCGTACTTCTCACAAAGCCGCTTGGAGCCAAGACCTAGAATTTTGCCAAAGCCTTCAGCCTTGCCAACCTTCTCGGACATGACCACGAGCGCCTCAGCACTGCCAAAGGAGAGATCCACGCCATCGGTGTCTTCCTTCGTAATGATGCCCATCTCATAAAGCTCCATCGCGGCTGCCAAGGTCACACCGAAGGAAATGGGGTCATAACCATGTTCGTTGGTCATATAGCTCGCGAAGGTCAACGCATCGATGTCGTCCACACCACAGACTGGGCCAAAGGCAAAGGCTGTCTCATATTCCAAGCCGCCTGAAGAGTGCTGGTATTCTTTACGATTAACGATCGAGAAATGCTCGTCATCAATGTGAGCGATACGCCCGCAAGCAATCGTGCAGGCAAAGCAAGCCTTGTTGGTCACCATATTGCGGTGCCCATTGGGCATAACCTTCCACATGGCGTCCGGATTGATCTTATCCGTGCCCTCGAACTGCACCTCTTTGAAATTGCGGGTCGGAAGGCCGCCGAATTCCTGCATGGCATCGATCATTGCGTTGGTGCCAAGCTCGGTCAGCTCCTTACGGCCATCACTTTCGGCCAAAAGCGCCTTGGCCTTGTTCACTGCTTCCATGAAGCGCTTGGGCTCATCGACCGTAACGCCCACCGTTCCCTGGCAAGCGATGGCTTTTAAGTTCTTGGACCCCATGACGGCGCCGACACCCGAACGACCAGCCGCGCGGTGCAAATCATTGATCACGCAGGCAAAATAAACGCCGCTCTCGCCGGACTGACCGATGGAGGCCACTTTCAATAGCGGGTTTTGATGGCGCGCCTTGATCGTCTCCTCCGTATGCCAGACGGTCGTGCCCCAAAGGTCACCGGCGGGCAGGATCTCGACCATGTCGTCGACGATGTGGAGATAGACAGGTTCAGGCGAACGTCCTTCCAGAATGAGAAGATCATAGCCAGCGAATTTCAGCTCCGCCCCGAACTTGCCGCCGGAATTGGAACAAGCGATCGCGTTGGTCAGCGGCCCCTTGGTCACAACGGCATAGCGCCCAGCTGTCGGTGCCATGGTGCCGGTAAGCGGGCCGGTTGCGAAGATCAGGACGTTTTCCGGGCTCATGGCATCGGTCTTTGGGTCCATCATTTCCCAAAGATATTTGGTCGCCAAGCCGCGCTCACCCAAATACTCTTGCGCCCAATCCATGTTGAGTGGCTCTTGGACGCTGGTTCCCTTTGTGAGGTTCACCCGCAGGACTTTGCGTTGCCAACCCATCGCGATTCTCCTTCAAAACTTAGCTATTCGTTACATTCTTTTAGGAGGGAAATCCCTCTAAGCTTCCGCCCCATGCGCAGCCACGGCTGAATCCTGCATGCGCTGATACCCCGTCCAGTCGCTATCGACATAGGTGATTGCGCCCGTCGGACAGGCCTTCGCACACTCCGGATCGCCACCGCACAGATCGCACTTGGCGACCTTGCCGTTATCCTTGTTGTAATTGATCGTGCCGAAGGGGCACGCAATGGTGCAAACTTTGCAGCCGACGCAAATCGACTCGTTCAATTCCACGGCACCCGTCGCTGCATTGCGTGTCAAAGCTTCCACCGGGCAGGCGTGCTGGCACCAAGCCTCCGCACACTGCGTGCAGGTATAGGGAATGGCCCTCGCCCCATGCTCGAACTCGAAAACCTTGATGCGCGATTTTGCCGGATTGAACGAGCCCGAATGCTCCAGCGAGCAGGCCAGCTCGCACTGCAGGCAAGAGGTACACTTAGCCGGATCTATCAATAGCGATTTTTGCATAACGCCTCTCCAAAGTCCGCCGCCTCGAAGATACGAAACGTCGGCGTTGTTCTTCTTTTCCCGCCCTCAGGCGAGGGATTTGGATTTCGGCTACCTTGCCACGCGCTTTTTCCGGCGCCAAGGCCAGAATTCAGATTTTTTGCGTGAGGGTGTCATCGCTGGCAGTTGAGAGCCAATTGCAAGCAGCAGAACAAACGCGATCCCTCGAAGCTCCAGAAGTTTCATCCTGGCCACAAAGTGAAATTGCGAGCGACCGACTTGAGCGACGCGGCGAAGGAGGATAGGCTCCGCGCGCCAAACTGGACAAACGCCAAACTGGACGAACACGGTGTATGGGTGATGATCGAACTCGGAATCGCAGGGTTTAGCGGCAGCGGGAAGACAACGCTTGTCGTGCGTCTGATCCCAGCATTGGTGGCACGTGGTGTTAGTGTCTCCACCATCAAGCATACACATCATAGCGTTTCTCTCGATGGACGCCGTGACCTCAGCCGCCGTTTGCGTGATGCCGGCGCCGTTGAAGTTGCTCTTGCGAGCGACCACCGCTTTGCGTTGCTGCATGAGTTACGTGGCGCCCCTGAACCGCGTGTGCGCGAGCTCTCCGCCAAAATGGAGCCAGTTGACCTGCTTTTGGTTGAAGGCTTTAAGCGCGACGACCACCAGAAGATAGAGGTCCATCGCCCCTCTATCGGAAAACCCCAGCTATGGCCCAAAGATCCGCATGTCATTGCTGTTGCGAGCGACGAAGATCTTCCGGACGTGCCACTGCCAAAGCTGGACCTCGACGATGTCGATGGAATTGCCGACTTTA
>CAXMNO010000306.1:0-2409 GCA_964194655.1 uncultured Acidimicrobiia bacterium | reverse complement strand
GTGTCAGCGGTGGCGTCCGGGTTCTTGAAATATTCCTTGAAAACGCCGGGGCCCTTGAAAAGCACCTCGCCACCTTCGGAAATCTTGATTTCAACATCCTTGGCCGGCCGGCCAACGGTATCCGAGCGGACCTCCCCATCGGGCTGAATCGTGATAAAGACGCAAGCCTCGGTCGATCCATAAAGCTGCTTTAAATTTATCCCCAATGAGCGGTAGAAGTCGAAAATATCGGGACCTATTGCCTCCCCCGCGGTGTAGGCAAGATGAATTTTCGAAAAACCCAGAGAATTCTTCAGCGGGCCATAGATCACCAAATCGCCGAGCCAATAGAGGAGTTTGTCCTTCACGGAGACGGCCTCGCCATCGAGTATCTTCGCGCCAACTCGCTTAGCCACGGCCATGCAGTTCTCAAAAAGACGACGCTTGAGCTTGCTTGTGTCTTCCATGCGTATCATGACCGTGGTCAAAATATTTTCGAAGATTCGTGGGGGCGCGAAGAAGTACGTCGGCCCCAGCTCACGCAGATCATGCATGACGGTATCGCTTGATTCCGGGCAGCTTACGCAAAAACCGGCGACGTAACTTTGGCCGAACGAGAAAATATTATCACCCACCCAGGCCATCGGGAGATAAGCCAGAACTTCTTCATCTGCGCCAAGCTTCTCCAGCTCTATGCCATTGCGGGCGGTGATGAGAACGTTATCGAAACTAAGCACAACGCCCTTGGGCTGCCCCGTCGTACCGGATGTATAGAGGATGATCGCGGTGTCGTCCCCGCACCCAGCGCTAACGCATTCGTCATAGAAACCGGGGTTTTCCTTATCGTAGGCAGCGCCTGCTTCCTGCACCGCCTCAAAGGAGAAAAGAAAGTCCTGCTCGTAGTGACGCAAACCGCGCGGATCATCGTAGATAACAGTTTCGACCGAGGGGCAACGCTCCTTGATCTCGAGCATTTTATCGACTTGTTCTTGATCCTCTACGACAGCGAAACGAATCTCCGCATGATCCACAACGAAGGTCATCTCCCCCGCCGCTGAATCCTGATACATAGGCACTGGGATTGCGCCAATGGCTTGGGCTGCCGTCATCGTCCAATAGAGCCGTGGCCGATTGTCGCCCACGATTGCAATCTTCTCACCGCGCTTCAATCCATAGGCTGCAAGCCCGCAGGCAAGGCGGCGAACTTCCTCTTCAACCTGCGACCAGCTCCAGGTTTGCCAAATACCTTTATCCTTTTCGCGAACGGCGGCGCTCTGTGGGCGCGCCTTAGCATGATAGGACAAAAGTTTAGGGAACGTGTTGTTCAGCGTGTCGTCAGATAGCATCTCACCCCATAAGGATCCGCGAACCTTAAACTCAACAGTCTAAGACTGCGGCGCCTACCTTCCTGTCCAAACGGGCTATTTCCTGCGGCTAAATTTGATCCGCTTATTGCCCTTTCCAATACGCTTTATAGCTTTTGCCACGTTCTGGCAAATGCACCTTGACCTGTCATCCAAAGGAATTCCACAAGGCGGAAAACATAGGAGCACCTGATCAGGCGGAGCGAAGCTTGCATCTTTTCGATACGATTTGAACAGAAAAATTTTTCCAGAATTTACTTTAGGTAATAAATTTATTTTTTCTTCATCAAATGGTTAGACCTCAAGCGGCGCTATTTCTGGTGAATGCAAAGCGCATAGGCGGGAAGGTTGGCGCACTTTCGCTCTTTTTCGCAACTCTCCCCGTTGGCAATTGCTTCAAGCTCTAGTAAAAAAGAACCTTAAACAAAATACATCATTTGTCGCCCGCGGATCGGTCGCAACCGGTCGCGGGGTTCATGAACGTCGAATCGGGCGGTGTGCCAAGCGGTACATCCCACTTTCGGCTTTGATTGCAACCCCAACCGGACCGTAGGAGAACGAGAATGGGACTCGATAGCCTCAATACCAAACAATCCCTCGATGTTAACGGCAAGACGTACGCTTACTACAGCTTAAAGGCCGCAGAAGGTGCCTTGGGTGACGTTTCGCGTCTGCCGTTTTCCTTGAAGGTGCTTCTTGAAAACCTGCTTCGATTCGAAGACGGCAAATCCGTCACGGTCGATGACGTCAAGGCACTTGGCGCCTGGCTGGCTGAAAAGTCCTCCAAACGCGAGATCGCTTATCGGCCTGCGCGCGTCTTGATGCAGGACTTTACCGGCGTACCTGCCGTCGTCGATCTTGCTGCAATGCGCGAGGCTATGACGAAGCTCGGCGGCGATCCCAGGCAGATCAATCCGCTGACCCCGGTCGATCTGGTGATCGATCACTCCGTCATGGTCGATTCTTTTGGCGATGAGAATGCCTTTCAGAAAAACGTGGAAAAAGAGTTCGAGCGTAATGGCGAGCGTTACGCCTTCTTGCGTTGGGGCCAGTCTGCATTCGATAA
>CAXMNO010000305.1:0-5414 GCA_964194655.1 uncultured Acidimicrobiia bacterium | reverse complement strand
AGCTCGATGACGCGTCTAAGAACTGGGATGCAAAAGGCCATGGATGAACTCTCCCCTAATTTGAGGCCCGGAGCCTAGACGATTGTTCACCCTGTGGGAAAGAAAAGACTATAGCCGGTCACCAGGAATTGCGTATATTGCGGCGCAGCATTCTTACGGTTATGATCTGGCAGCCCTGGTCTATTGCTTACTTCGAAGGGACTCATGCTATGAGTGCAAGCGCTGGAACCCAACGCCGAAGCTTTTCCGGTCTAGCCCGCTTGAAGGGCGAGCGGCCAATCGTGTCGTTGACGGCTTATAGTGCCCCGATGGCACGGTTTTTCGATCCTTACGTCGATTTCCTCTTGGTTGGTGATTCGCTTGGCATGGTGCTCTATGGGATGGAGACGACGCTTCCCGTTACGCTTGATATGATGATCGCGCACGGGCAAGCGGTCATGCGGGGATCATCCAAGTCGCCCGTTGTGATCGACATGCCTTTTGGTTCTTATCAGTCATCGCCTGGGGAAGCTTTTCAGGCCTCTGCACGCGTGATGAAGGAAACCGGGGCTGCAGGCGTCAAGCTGGAAGGCGGCATCGAGATGGCGGAGACGATTTCATTTCTGACCTCGCGGGGTGTCCCAGTCATGGGCCATGTCGGCTTGAAGCCGCAGTCCGTTCAGATGGATGGCGGCTATAGGACCCAAGGGCGCCGGTCGAGTGAGGCTGAAAAGATATTTGCCGATGCCCAAGCTGTCGCCGAGGCGGGTGCGATCATGATGGTGATCGAGGGCACGACAGAACCCCTGGCCCGAAGGATCTCCGAAAACGTTGCGATACCGACTATTGGGATCGGTGCTTCGCCTGCTTGCGATGGGCAGATTTTGGTGAGCGAAGACCTTTTAGGGCTTTTCACTGACTTCACGCCGAAGTTCGTCAAGCGTTATGCGGACCTGGGACCACTTATCGAATCGGCGGTTGAGCGCTATGCCGAGGAGGTTAAAGCGCGCGCGTTTCCTGGGCCCGAACACTGCGTTCCAGCGGGACCTGTGGTCGCACGAGATGTCGGGCGTAAATAAACCGCTTTTTGGGGCCTGATCTTTGTCGCAGCAAGTTGACGTCGTCGCCGATCTCAATGACTTAAGGCGCAAAATAGCTGCTTGGCGGATCGCCGGTGAAAAGGTCGGCCTTGTCCTCACCATGGGTGCGCTGCATGCGGGTCATGTTGCCTTAGCGCAAAGCGCGCGCGCAGATTGTGCCAGAGTTGTCGCGACTATTTTTATCAACCCTATTCAATTCAACAATCAGAGCGATCTCTCCAGCTATCCGCAGCAAACGGAGGAGGATCTTGCGATTTTGGCAGGAGCGGGCGTCGATCTGGTCTACATGCCGACCCTTGATGCTATGTACCCCAAAGGCTTTGCGACGCGCGTATCGGTCGGTGGTGGGCTGGGTGATTGTCTGTGTGGTGCGACGCGGCCCGGACATATGGAAGGTGTCGCAACGGTTGTCACAAAACTCTTCCTGCGCAGTTTGCCTGATGCCGCTTATTTTGGTGAGAAGGACTACCAGCAACTGCTCATTATTCGGCGAATGTCGGCTGATTTAGATATGCCGGTTGAAGTGAAACCGGTGGAAACAGTGCGCGAGAGTGATGGCTTGGCCCTTTCATCGCGTAATTTCAGTCTGGGAGCGGAAACCCGGCAAATAGCAGCCATGCTCTATCAAGAGCTTTTGGCCGTTGCCGAAGTTCTGCGATCAGGCGCTGGAGCCCATGAAGTGCTGGAAGGCGCCAAGCAACGCCTGATCGAGGCTGGATTTACTTCGCTCGACTATCTTGAGCTGCGCCGCGAAGATGATCTTGCACCCTTAGAGTTGGCAGACGGGCCTTGCCGGGTCTTTGCGGCTGCGTTTTTAGATGACGTTCGCCTGATCGATAATGTGAAAGTTCTCTAAAAGCCCCCGCCTTGAATGATCGGTGGTACGGCTTGAAGCCCGGCATCCCAGGGAAACAAGATCCAAGTGTCCTGGCTGACTTCCGTGATAAAGGTATCAACTAAGGGGCGACCTGCGGGTTTGGCGTAGACCGTGGCGAAGTGTGCATTGGGGAGGATAGAGCGCACGATTTTAGCCGTGCCGCCCGTATCGACCAAATCGTCGATGATAAGCCATCCTTCACCGTCGCCGGGGATTTCCTTTAGAATATCGGCCTGACCCTGGCTTTTATCTTTGCGGTAGCTGCGAATACAGATCGTATCGATCAGGCGCACATCCAGCTCGCGCGCAATGATCGCAGCAGGCACAAGACCACCCCGGGTCACGGCTGCAATACCGACCCACGGCCCATTGCTCACCAGGCGCCATGCAAGGGCACGCGCATCACGGTGAAGTTGGTCCCAAGAAACAGGAAAAGTTTTCGCTAAAGCGGCTTCGGACACGTGAATCCTCCGGTAATACAAAAGTACATAACAATCCGCGGTCGCGCCAAATGCGTTACCTGGATTGGGAGCGTGATGTTCTGGTCCAAATTTTTACGGGTGCCCCTCCATCAGGGCAATAGCCGATTTAGCTTTCCAAACCGCCTTGCTGTACGAGGGTCACACCATTTATCCGCCAAGATCCATCTGCTTGTCGCTCCATCACATATAGCGCGATCGTGCCCTTCCCATCGAAGCCTATGAACTGGACGGCTTGGGCTGTGATACCATCGCGGCGCCTGGTTTCCAGAAAATTGAACGCTTGGGGTCTGTAAATCATGGGATAGCCCCTGCGGACCATCGACATGAAGGTTGGGGCGTTTGAAAAAATTGACTGAATGGTCGGGGAGGCAAAAGCAAAAGCCGTTTCGCCATCGTCGTGTGCAAAAGCATCAATCTGACGGGTAATCGTATCTTGGATAGCTTCGACTTCCTCGACTGCTATGCTTTCTTCTGCATGGGCTTTGGAGATAACCGACGGCGCTAGGGCCAACGAGAATAGAGCGAAGCTAAAAAGAGCCGCCATGGCGAGGTTGATAGGAGCATTGATTCGTTTTGTCATGGAATTCTTCCTCGCAGCATGCCCGTCTTTGACCTTTAAACCTCGCCTTCGTCCGTTAAACGATGTTCCACTACCCCTGCAAGTCGTTAGCGAATATAGAAATGCACCTCGTTCACCTGGGCTTCATCACTTGAAGTGGCGGAGAGAGTAAGTCGGTTTTCTGGCAACCCCATGGTAGAGAGGAAGCGCAAAACCTCCTCACCGTGCTTTCGCGCCTCAGCTGCCTCCGGTAAACCTGAAGTTGCCGCCGGATTTACGGCGACAAGATCAAAACCTGCAACCGGGCGCTTTTCAAGTGCCGCACGCACTGCTGCAAGAAGTGGTTTCTCATATTCTACGTCCGAAGTGGCAAAACGGATCACGCCGAGAGGCAGGCGCTCCCCCACGTAGGCGGCAGCGCCCCCGATTGGTGGTTCTAAACTCTTGCCATAGGCAAGGTCATAAAGCGACGCACCTAAATAGTCGCCTTGGGCGATTGCGATTTGCAATGCGCCTAAGGCGCCGCGCCCGGAGGCCCGTAAATCTTCAACGACCATCCGATCGCTGGAAAGTTCCTCGTTGAACCGCTCCAACGACGCAAGGGTAGCCTCAGCGTCACTTTCCAACAGGCCTTGCTGTTCGAGGTCTTGCGCGAGCGTGCCATCCCCGTTTCCAGCGAGATGAGCGCGATCGAGCAAAAACGAAACCTTCGCATAAGTAGCGCCACTATTCACTAAAAGCTCGGTGAGCCGCGCACCTGTTGTGCCCAGTTGTCGAAGGTTTTCTTGCGCTAAGCCCCACCTCGCGGTTAAGTCCGGGTCGCCGGCAACGGAACCTTCTTGCACTGCTGCGGTGATAAGATCGTGTTCTTGCTCAAATTGCCGGGCGTGACGGCTCGCATCTTGCCTGCTTTTCTGGAGAGCTTGATTATGCAGGTTGAGGGCAGCTTGTAGGGCTGATAGCTCATCTCGGAGATCTGCCAGCTTATCGCCGGCTGCGCTACCGCTTGATTCGCCGGGCGTGATGCCAGTTGCCGTAAAGCTACCTTGGCCTAATTCTGGCAGCAAGGCGACTTCCTCCAGCTGTTCCGGCTGGGCTTCCCCATTGGGCGAGGAAGGTGGGGCGCTGCCCCCGTTCACCGAAGTTCCACTGCTGGAATAAAGGCGTGCGCTGTTTCCTCCCGCTGAGGAGCAAGCTGCCAGCGACAATGCCGCAAACACCGCCAAATACCTCAAGTCCAATCGTGCCAATCCAAACCCCTATTGGTGTGTTTAAAGTAAATATCAGTTAGAGAGTTCCAGCCTTCTCGATGTTCTTGCTCCCTAATGACAGCGCGATACGCCTGCCAGTACTGATTCAACCGCTTACGAAGTTTATTGAATGGCGCAGTGGGCAACAAGGCGCAATCCGACTGAGTATGGGCCTTCGCACCGAGGCGTTGGCGAAAAAATATAAAAATTGTCTCCTGCGGCACTTGCATGCGCTAGTGGCTTCAAGTAGTGTCCGCCCGCCGTCGGGAAGCGACCTAATTGTTGGCTCTCCTAGACTGGCAAAAGCGCCCGTAGCTCAACTGGATAGAGCGTCTGACTACGGATCAGGAGGCTGGGAGTTCGAATCTTCCCGGGCGCACCATAGAAATCAATATCTTAAGAAATCAGCTGAGAGACGAGACCTATTTTTGGTACCTTATTGGTACCAACGCCTCGGAAAATTGCCCCTGCGGTCGGCGCTTTGTCCGAAGACCTCGACGCTGTTATGCACCCGGGGGCCGCACCCCCCATGCCCGGGGCCTCATCCCCATTAAAAGCCCACACACCAAACATTTCGCATGAAAGTGAAGGGGCCCCTTTACAGAGATAAACTGGCGCTCGAAAGAGCGAAGCCCCGTCGTTCCCTAACCTTCGACTTGGAACAGCCAATTTGGGCTGAGCAATAATGTCCGCTCTTACCCCAATAGCGGACGTGAGGGAGTGTATGCTGGAATGTCTGCTTATGACCCTATGCGGACATTCGCACGATAACGGGCCCCCGATGTCGGGAAGCGGGAATTCGGGCAGTCTGATAAACGCGACGTACCGATTTCGAGAATTGCCTTACTCCGGCAATTTCCAGCCCCTTACGGATGACGTCGTGTCGTGGGCGCACGCCTGACACAATGCCGTGCCGGAAGCTTCTCCCGGCGCAGCCGTTCGATAATTCCCTGTGCACCCATATTCAGGCGGAGAGCCCTAGTGCCCGGCCAAATGGTTCCACCTTGGCAGCAACACGATGCAATTGGGGTTGAAGCCCATGTTCTTCAGGGTATCGACCGAAGCGACGACTTCTCCGCTGTCCAGATCGACGACCTTGATCGACCCGTCGTCCATGCCCTCCAGATTGATGAACGCGTTCTGAACGAAGCCGTATTTCCAGTCCTT
>CAXMNO010000304.1:0-3835 GCA_964194655.1 uncultured Acidimicrobiia bacterium | reverse complement strand
TCCGGGCGCAAAACCGCACACACTTTTGCTGAAAGTGCTCTAAACGATAAGAATTTCTCGGGGATAGTCGGTTAGAAATTCGAACCCCGTCTCTGTCACGACGACCGAATCACCGATACGGCCACCGCATTTGCCTTCAACTGAAATTCCACCATCAACGGCAAAGGTCATACCTGGGCGCAACAAAGTCTTATCACCGGCCTTAAGTTCAGGCTTTTCCAAATATGCGACACCGATCGCACGGCCCGTACGATACCCCGTCGAATAGCCGCACGACCGGTAAACCTCATCGGCGGCGAATGCGATCTCTTCAGCCAAAACACCGGACCTGATCGCGGCTAAGGCTGCTTGCTGGGCTGCGATTGTGGCTTCTTGGACTTGGCGAGCCTCATAAGAGATCTCGCCAATAAAGAACATCCGATCAAAACCCAGTTTGTATTGCTTGAACTGCGCCATATTGCAGAAGCAGAAATAAACCGGGTCGCCCCTCTCATAGAGTTTTGTGCCTGCGCGGCGATGGACCATTGAGGTATCGCTGCCACTTTGTGCAATTTGCAGATTATGAATGAGCGGAGACACAAAAGCCTCCCATCCGCGAGCCGTTAGGAATCCAGCCGCTGCCCGCGTTCCTGCCTGCATGATGGCGAGTGCCGATTCGTACTCCGGCACGCCTTCTCTCAATGAGCCCTCAGCAGCTTCCATCATTGCGCCTGCGATCTTTCCGGCTTGGCGCATCACCTCAATCTCTTCAGGCGATTTTATGACGCGTAGATCCCCTAAGATCGGTGAGACATCGCAAAGTTTGGATGTACCAAAACACTCATCGAAGAAGTTTCGGACCAGCGCCGGTAAGGCGCATTTCTCAACCCAGATCTCGTCAGGATCACTGCCGATGATCTCCTCGATCGCTTTTTGCAAGATTTGCGGCCAGCAGTGTTCGCCTGCATCCTCCCAGGGGCGCACATCCTCAACCCAGGTCATGTGGCCGACCATTTCAATTTCCATAAGGGGCGTGATAACTATCGGAGGGCCTTCTGAGGGAACCAACAAGCAAGTCGGGCGCCCGAATTCTACCGAAAGGTAGCCCCAAAAGCCCGCGAGGTAGGCAATTGAACTCTCATCGGTCAGGACTGCCAGGCTGATTTTCTCTTGCCGCAACCGCTCTTGAAACTCAACCGTCCGCCGCCTCGCATGATCCAGCATTCCAGGTCTCCCACTCTTTTAGAGCGCTTTTAATGATCCCTCGATCATAAAGATTGCTCTAAACTCTTATTATTGCGCACTTTCCGGGCGCAAAACCGCACACACTTTTGCTGAAAGTACTTTTTATTGCGCACTTTCCGGGCGCAAAACCGCACACACTTTTGCTGAAAGTGCTCTAGTGCACGACCTAACGCCTTGGACAAATTTTCAGGGCTTTCAGCCGCTGGTCAATTCTATAAGCTTCCCTAAATGATAAAGGTTTGAGTGGGCATGACGAACCAAAAAGCAAACCCCTCTCCCCCGCCACCGCGCGGCTTCACCGAAAGCGAGTTCGCCGCGCGGACGCAGCGCGCTCAAGAAGCCATGGCCGAATATAATCTCGATGCTCTTCTCTTCACGACGGAGCCTAATGTACGATATTTCTCAGGCTTCCTCTCGCAGTTTTGGGAAAGCCCGACGCGCCCCTGGTTCCTCGTTATCCCCTATGAAGGAAAACCCATTGCCGTCGTCCCAGAAATTGGTGCGAGCGGCTTTGCCGAAACCTGGATTGACGATATCAGATCTTGGCCCGCACCACAGCCAACGGATGACGGCATATCGCTGCTCCGAGACCTTCTAGGCGGCCTAACGCGGCGTCACGGCACCCTTGGCGTGACAATGGGCCAAGAAAGCCACTTGCGCATGCCTCTTGCCGGCTATCATGCGCTCTTAGCAGCTCTGCCTGGTGTCGAGGTGGTCGATAGCACGGACATCATTCGGGGTCTGCGCGCGGTAAAATCTGAAAGCGAGGTCGAGAAGATCGCCTTTGCCTGTGAGGTCGCCGGAAATGCCTTTGACGCCCTGCCGGATCACGCGCGCACCGGGTTGAGCGAACGCGAAATCGTCCGCCAATTCCGCATCGATCTTCTGAGCGGTGGCTGTGATAGCGCGCCTTATGTCATCGCGGGGTCAGGACCGGGTGGTTATGACTCCATCATTATGGGGCCTAGCGACCGGATCATATGCTCTCGTGATGTCTTAATCATAGATACCGGCGCGACCTTTGAAGGCTACTTCTGCGACTTCGATCGCAACTTCGCGTTCGATTACGCCGATGATCTCACCCGCCACGCCTACGAGGTTTGCTGGCAGGCAACGGAGGCGGGACTGCAAGCTGCCCGGCCAGGGGTTAGCGCTGAAAGCCTCTGTTCGGCAATGGCGAAGATTCTGGAGGAAGGGGGCGCCTTGGGCAACGACGTCGGGCGATTGGGCCATGGGCTCGGTATGAACTTGACCGAATGGCCGTCCAACAAAGAAGGGGATTTAACCGTGCTAAAACCAGGCATGGTTATGACGCTTGAACCCGGCATGCTCTTTGCCGCAGGCCGCATGATGGTGCACGAGGAAAACATCCTCATCACCGATGGCGCACCAAAACTGCTCACGCGGCGTGCAGAGCGGGAACTTCCGATAATTAGGTAATCCGCGCCGATACCAGAGAGAAGCATAGGCATCAGGCAGGACGAGGAGCGAAATGACACTCAAAATAAACCAGGCTGTAAGCGCGACCGTTGCCGCACCGATAGCTGAAGCTGCGGCCTGGCCGTGCGCTGTTGATATGGCGCCGATAGATCTAGCCCAAGCCGTTCCCAACTATGACCCCGCCCCTGAACTTCTCGATTATCTATCGAAAGCCGTCAGAGATGCGAAGAGTGCCTTTTATACGCCCATCCTTGGCCTCCCCCAGCTTCGGGAGGCCTTGGCGGCCGACTTGAGCGAAGAGTACAGCGCCGATATCCAAGCGCGCGACGTCACGATCACGACTGGCTGCAATCATGCTTTTTGTATGGCGACAACCGCGCTCGCAGGGCCAGGCGACGAGATTATTTTGCCGGAGCCCTTCTACTTCAACCACGATATGTGGTTCACCATGCAGGGCATTCGCAAAGTTACCCTTCCCTGCCATGCCCGCGAAGAAGGCATGGTTCCGGACCCTGAAGAGGCAGAAGCCCTGATAACGCCGCGCACGCGGGCCATCGTCCTCATTTCTCCCAATAATCCGACGGGGACGATCTACTCGACCGAGAGGCTACGTGCCTTCTACCGCCTGGCCGAGCGCCATGGCCTGGCTCTCATTTTCGATGAAACCTACAAAGATTTCCGCCCGTTCGCGGAAAAGAGCGATGAAGCACCTCACCCGCTTTTCCAAGAAGAGAGCTGGCCCGATGTCCTCATCCAGCTTTATAGTTTCTCAAAAGCCTATAGCCTCACAGGTTATCGGGTCGGTTCTTTGATCGCGGGTCCTAAGGTCATAGAGGCCGTGACAAAAATCGCAGATACCATCACAATCTGCCCACCCCATATCGGACAGCTGGCAGCCCTCTATGGCTTACAAAATCTAAAAGAGTGGCGCGAGGAAAAGCGCGCAAGTATGCTTGAGCTGATCGCTAAGCTAGAAGCGGCCTTTGAGGCGCATAACCCGCCGTTCAAAATCATCTCGAAAGGCGCCTTCTTCGCCTATCTAGAGCACCCCTTTACGGGTCGATCCTCTCTAGAGGTCGCAAAATCGCTCGCAGCGGAACAGGGCTTACTTCTGCTGCCTGGGGAGTTCTTCGGCTCTGGCCAGGAAAATTACCTGCGTGCCGCCTTTGCG
>CAXMNO010000303.1:0-9789 GCA_964194655.1 uncultured Acidimicrobiia bacterium | reverse complement strand
CATTTGCTGATGGGTTACAATGTTCCCTTCGATCTTGCGATTTTGCGCCGTGAGTACACGCTGGCCCAGTTGCCGCCACCGATAGTCCAAAGCCTCGATCTGTTTCAATTGGTCGCAGGGCTCGATCCAGATATGGAGGCTTTCAGTCTTGACCGGCTCGCGGATTATTGGGGGGTTGAAATTAGAGGGCGCCACACGGCCCTGGGCGATGCTCTGGTCACAGCTGAACTTTACCGACTCCTGCTTCCACGTCTGGAGAGCGAGGGAATAGAGACGCTGGGCCAGCTGATAGCTCTCTGCCAAAGGGCGAAAGGCGTACTTCGCCGTCAAAAAGAAGCGGGATGGTAAAGGCTCACAAAGCAAATGAAGACGTTTTTTGGCCAATAGAAAAGCGCCCGGCCCAAAAAGGGACAAGACGCTTTTTGTCACAACCTAGACAGCCCGGGTGAGGTGCATTCGCAAACGCACCTCTATTGAGCTTTTTCTAGTAGCCTTCGCGTTCCATGCGCTTGCGGAGCAGCTTGCGATAGCGGCGAACCGCCTCCGCGCGCTCACGCTTACGTCGCGCCGAGGGCTTTTCAAAATCACGGCGCAGCTTCATTTCACGGAAGACACCCTCGCGCTGCAGCTTCTTCTTCAGCGCACGAAGGGCTTGATCGACATTGTTGTCGCGAACATGGACTTGCACGAGAGCTCAATGCTCCTTTCCAAAAGGCCAATAACAGCGTCACCGGCCGCGTTTTACGAAAACACGCGGTTAAAGGTAATCCGCCGCAAAATCAAGGCAAATTCACCAATCACTTCGGCATAACCGAAGCGGGATTGGCATTTTGGTAACATAGGGAGACTAGAAAGGGAAGCGAATAAAACGGCGCTGCACATGATTCCTTCGGCTGCGCAAATCCGTATCCTCGTATGTATGAAGTCCTGATAAATCAGGGAGAAAGAGCTGGAAATGCTTTGCGAGGGGACACGTCGTTTTCACTGTAGCAAGGTTGGGGACGATCTCTGGACCCATGGCCTGCTACAAGCCGGCAGCCCGATTTCTCATTTCGGTGAATTTGCACCCTTAGTCGGGCTTTGGCGTCGATTCGGTGCCGGACGGGGTCCTGATTGTATCCGTTTTCGCGATCCCTTCGTCTTAAGGAATTGGATCGGGCGCATTGCAATCGATGAGGTGACCCACGATCCCTTTGATATGCACTGTGTGCTATTTGGTGTGACGGCTCCCGAAATTTGTGACGGCGATCAAACGAGAAAGAGACTTTCCGATTTTTTGGCGGACCCGGAGGAACGGGATTACTATAGGCCCTATTTGGAGTTTCACGCCCGCGCCGCTGAGGAGCATGCGATTGTCATCGCAATTGGTTCAATGCTTCATCGCGGCCGGATGATCGGAACGGAGTGGATCGGCCTGCCCTGCGCTGACGACGGTGAGAGAGTATCCCATTTTGTTTCCGTTGTTCGGGCTATGCCCATTGTTCAGCTGGAAGATGCAATCGCCGCACTAAGGTGGATTACGAGCGAAGATAAGACCGAACAGCCAAAGATCGCTATGCCGTAAGAGCATTTATGCGGTTGAGGAAGCCTTTCTTGGCCCGTCCAGGTGACTGCGGTTTTAGCTCCACAAATTTAAGGTTTCTTGGCCGCGAGAAAAGGCGCTTGGCCTCTTCCTCAGAAAATCCGGCCAATTGTGTTGCCTCTAAATAGGCAGCTGCCCGGTCCGCACGCTTGATTAAGCGCATGATCTCACCGGGAAGTGTTGCAGGGAGCCCGAAGCGTAGGTGAACCGCACTCAAGAGCCGCCGTTCAAGCACTTTGTAGTCATCGCCAACCGCCGACTTAAAGGGCGTGATGAGATCGCCGACAACGTATTCCGGCGCATCATGGAGGAGGGCGGCCAGGCACCATTCGCGCTCCAGCTTCGGGCGAAAGCCGAGCGCGAGTTCCTCGACCAGAAGCGAATGCTGGGCCACCGAAAAAGCCCAAGCGCCCTTGGTCTGGCCATTCCAGCGCGCGACCCGGCTGAGCCCCTGGGCAATATCCTCGATTTCAATGTCGAAGGCAGAAGGGTCGAGGAGGTTCAAACGCCGCCCGGACAACATACGCTGCCAAGCTCGCGCCTCAACCATGATACCTCCTCAAAATTGCTTCAGCTTCGCTGTGCCTTTGTTGGGATCACGAGCTGTTCAACCCAGTTCCGCACCTCAGCCTGGCGAATGTCTTCGTTCATGACGTCTTCGTCAATGCCGAGCAGCCAGGAAATATCCTTACGCGCCGGATCTTGATGGAGAGCTTCTAGTTGATCCACAAAGACCTGGGCTGCGTCGGTATCCCTAAAGAAGCCTTTATCGGTAAGCTTTTGCTTTCGGCAGTAGCAAAGGCGGGCCAACTCATGCAGGTCATATTCGGGGTGATATTGGAGGGCCCAAAATTTTCCGCCCTTGTGGGTCACAGTGGCTGATTGAACTTGTGTGAAGTCATTCCCGGACAGCCTAACGGAGCCTGGTGCCATGTGGGTAATTTCATCGTCATGACTTATAAAGGCATCAAAGACCGATTTCTTGCCCTGATAAAGCGGATGCGCGCGACCTTCGGGAGTTAGGGCAATTTTTCGGGCAATGCCCATCTCGCGCCCTTTTGGGTTTTCCTGACAGACGCCGCCGGCGGCGACCACTGCAACTTGAAGTGCCCAGCACGAGCCGAAACCCGGAATGCCTGCTTCAAAAGATGCTTTTGCGAACTCCACCTGCGGGATGACGCGCGGGTCATCTGTTTTGTGAATGGTGAGACTGGAGCCCGTCCAGGCGATACCATCATATTGGCTGATACTTGCGCCTTTAGGGAGGGAGGCGCCGGCGTCTGCTGGCATGACCACTTCGACCTCTGCACCCGGCGCCCAGCGCTTTAGCATCCTGGTATAGAGCTCGCTCGCGAGACTAGCGCCGCCTTGCCGCAAATCCTCGCGACCTTCCTTGGCATATCCTTCGACCACTAAAAATTTCAGGCTGTTCATTAAGTAAAGCTCCTGCTTATTGGGCTTAGTCTCGTCGTTTCGTTGTGCGCGATTTAGCTACGACCGGCAAGTTCATCGACGATGCCTGGCAAGTCGCGGTAATTCTCGCAAATAGCATCCGCAGTGGTGTTGTCTTTATCGGCTGGACGAGAGCCGGTGAAAAGAATGCCTTTTGCCCCCAACGCATGGGGCCCCTTGATGTCGTTATGGTCGCGATCGCCAATATGGACAATTTCATCAAGGCCGACACCGATTTGTCCACAAGCAGATTCGAACATCGCGCGGTGCGGCTTCGAATAGCCAACCTCATCTGAAAAGGCGAAGCCCTGGAAATAGTCTTTTAGGCCGTACTTCGCGAGAATTTCGCGCAGGCCAGTCCCAGGGGTTACGATGGCATCCGACACGATGGCTAGCTTGTAGCGGCCAGATAGCGCCTCAAGCGCATCTTTTATGCCGTCGATCGGTTCGGGTGAGATGTCGACTTCCATGCGGCCGGTATCTTCGACAAGTTTATCGAAAGCCTTGCCGCTCAGCTCGCGGCCCAGCCCGCGCAACACCACGCGCAAGCGCTGCTCGACCGTCCAGTTGATGTGAAGCTCTTTCCAGACCAGATTAAATCCGGCGTCTGCCGTATCGTAGGCCAAAACGGCATCGTCATAGTTTGTCGGTGCATCTTCTTCGAGCGCCTTCCAAACCAAGTAACGCCGCTCATCACGCTTGCTTCTGAGACCTTGTGCAGCACGCTTGGGTTCATCGCTGTCGTCGTGAACGATCGTGTCCCAGATATCGAAGGTAACGGCCTTAATCATGTCGGATCCTTGCGTTCGGAGGTTTAAGCCAGACCGGGGTCGTGCGGCAAGATAGCAGCAAATTGGACTGTCACAATGTCCATATAGAAGCTCGCTTGCGGACCAATTTTATTGGTGAATTGGCATTTACTCTGACTCTTTGGAATGTAATTCGATTCGCATGTAGCGCTAAGCAGGTAATTTTCTTGATATTTTTCGTATCATGACTGAAATTTACGTAATGGCGCAGGATCCAATCGAGCTGTCGACCCCGGAACTTCTCGCAGCCCGCGAGGAGGTTCGCACGATTGGCCTGATCGCTCTTTCCACCGACTTGGTCATAGACCCGATTTTTGCGAAGATCTTTCATGGGCTGCCTGTCGAACTTTTCATCAACCGGGTGCGTTTCGATAATCCGGTTACGCCTGCCAATCTTGAAGCTTTGAGTCATGATCTCGACCGCGCTGTGACCGACCTTTTGAGTGACAGACCGCTCGATGCTATCGCGTTCGGCTGCTCTTCGGGTGCTGTTGCAATCGGTGAAGAACGCTTGGCTGAGAAAATCCAGCGAATCAAACCGGGTGCTGCCGTGACCAACCCGGTAACAGCCGCGATTGCCGCCATGCATAGGCTGGGCGCGCGCCGGATCTCGATCCTAACGCCCTACACCCGGGAGGTGAACACCTCGATCGCGGAATTCTTCCGCGCCAAGGGTTTGGATGTCCTCTCTATTTCGGGCTTTGGAATTCCAGATGACCGCGACATCGCGTTAATCTCCCCGGATGCGATAAGAAAAGGGGCCCGTGCGGCTTTGGCCAACGGCTCTGAGGCAATCTTTTTATCCTGCACCGCTCTCCGCGCTGCTGAGGAGGCCGAAGCCCTTGAAGCGGAATTGGGCCTACCGGTCGTAACCAGCAATCAGGCGCTTGCTTGGCATGTTTTGCGGTTGGCCGGATGCGATTTGCTTGTGTCGGGTTTTGGAGAAATTCTAACCCTTCCACTCCTTTGGACCGGCGAGGCCAATCACTGAAAATGCCAATTCTCGATTGAACAAGCCTGGTTTGGATAGCATCGATGCTCTGCTCTGACAGCAGCTTGATCGGTCTATTGTCTCAAATCATTTCTATGAAAAAGGCTCGTTGGGTACGCCGTAATCCAGGTAATAGATGCTTTACTAAATTCGGGTATTTTATGGCTGTCTGGGTATTTGCGCGACAGTGGCAAGTCGTCGATCACTGCGCGAGAGTGGGGTTTTATGTCGAAATTGAAAAGTAGCTTAATCTGGCAGCTCGTATTACCGATACCGATCATTCTCACACTTCTTCTCACCATAGGTTGGATTTTACTCCCTCGCGAGGTCGCCAATACGGCGCGTGAGGCAGCGATCAAAAGCGCCGTCCAGACGGTCAATCAGTTTAAGATTATTCGCGGATATTATACCAAGAACGTTATCAAGAAGGCGGTCGAGACGGGTGCCCTGAAACCGTCGTTCAACCATCGCAATGAGCCAGAATCAATCCCGCTTCCTGCGACCTTTATCCACGATCTAAGCGCCGAACTGGAAGACCAAAGTACCTCTATCACGCTCTACAGTGCATTTCCTTTTCCGCTTCGCGACGAGCGCGTCTTGGATGACTTCCAAAGCGAGGCCTGGGATTTCCTGACAGCAAATCCAGATCAGGTTTTTACCCGGCAAGAAAACCACGGCGGGGAAGAGGTCATTCGTGTCGCCGTTGCCGATCGAATGGTCGCCGATGCTTGCGTTTCTTGCCACAACTCGCACCCTGATTCTCCAAAGACGGACTGGGCATTGGGGGATGTTCGTGGCGTCTTGGAGGTTGGTACGGTAATTGATGAGCAGCTTGCCGCGAGTACATCTCTCTCTAACAAGATTCTCGTCGGCGCTGGTGTTGCTGGCATTTTGCTTGCGTTGGTTTGTCTTTTCGTCGCGCGCCGCGTTTCCATTCCCTTGACCCGCTTAAGCGCTACGATGAAGCGCTTGGCTGAAGGTGAGCACGACGTCGAAATCCCCTATTTGGAGCGTAAAGACGAAGTTGGTGCGATGGTGCGTGCGGTTGAAATCTTCAAGACCAACGCGGGCGAGATCGAGCGTATGAAGGCGGAGGAAGAAAGGCAAAAAGAGCTGCGCGATGCCCAGATGAAGGATCACCTGCTGGCCATTTCCGATAAGCTTGAAACTGAAATCAATGCCGCTCTCCGCGACATTGATGGCGATGCGAAAAGCTTGAAGCAAGGTAGCGCGGAGATGAACGACCTCATCAATCGCGTGAGCCAAAGGGCGGGCAATGTGACAGACTTTGCCGCAAGAAGTACGGAAAATGTCCAAACAATGGCGGCCGCCGCTGAAGAGCTTTCCGCTTCTATCGTCGAAGTCAGTCAGCGCACGCAGCAGTCAGGTACGATCTCATCGAGAGCGGTTGAGGAAACCAAACGGACCGATGCCTCTGTCAGCGGCTTGACAACTGCTTCTGAGAAAATCGGAAGTGTCGTCAGCTTAATCCAGGATATCGCCGAACAGACCAATCTTTTGGCGCTGAACGCAACGATCGAGGCGGCGCGTGCGGGCGAGGCAGGGAAAGGCTTCTCCGTCGTTGCCAGCGAGGTTAAGAGCCTTGCCGGGCAGACCGGTAAGGCGACTGAAGAAATTTCCGGCCAGATCGGCTCGATCAGGGAGGAAACCAAAAACGCCACGACAGCGATCCACTCCATCAGCAGAACGATCAGCGAGATCAGTGAGATAACGCAAAGCGTCGTCGTGGCTGTCAATCAACAAAGAGAGGCAACTGCGGAAATCAGCGGCTCAGCGCAGGAGACTGCACAGCACACACGCGAAGTTTCCGCCCAAATCAGCGAAATCTCGAATGACATTGGCCAAGTCAGCGATGTCACACGGGACTTCTCCGATAGCGCGGAGCGGACTTCGGAAAAGATCGATCAGCTCCATCAGCGCGTCGGCCAAATACTCCATGACCTTCGAGAATCTGCTGATAGCGGTAAAAGCACTACCCAGGAAATGCGTGTGAACGAGTAAGCGAGCTTAGTCGCAATACCGCGGCTTTTGCAGGAGTTACCGCGACCCGTCACGAACATGCTGAACGCTTGCTCCCTCCAGTTTGTGTTTCATACCTCACAAAGCTTGACAGCATTAACACTTTGACTTCGACTGAGAGCTATCGAAGAAAGAGGGTTTTGGCCGAATGGTTGCGCTTGTGAATGAAGAGTCGAAGGGGTTGTTCGCCATTGTCCCGACACCCTTCCACGATGATGGACGACTCGACCTTGAAAGCACGGATCGTCTGGTTGACTTCTATCTTGATGAGGGAGTCGACGGCCTAACGATCCTTGGCATCATGGGCGAGGCGAACAAGCTTTCGAGCGAAGAACAGGGCATCTTCCTCAAGCGATTCCTAAGCCGGGTAAACGGCCGAGTTCCGACCATTGTGGGGGTGAGCAATCCGGGGCTCGATAATCTTGCGGCCACCGCGAGCGAGGCGATGGCCTGTGGTGCGGGCGGGGTTATGGTCGCGGGCACTCCCAATTTAAAGACTGACGATCAGGTCTATCGCTACTTCACATTGGTCGCGGAAAAGCTTGGTCCAGATGTGCCGATCTGCCTTCAGGATTACCCGCAGGCGACCGGCGTGCACCTCTCGGTTTCCGTCATTAACCGACTGATCGCCGATTGCCCCTCGATCGTCACCTTCAAGCACGAAGATTGCCCAGGACACGCGAAATTAAGCGCTCTTCGCCGGGCGAGTGATGAGGGTTTGGTGCGGCGGATCTCTATACTTGTCGGCAATGGCGGTCTTTACGTTCCACAAGAACTCCGCCGCGGTGCGGATGGTATCATGACGGGCTTCGCCTTTCCCGGGATGTTGGCAGAAGTTTTCAGGCTCTTTTCCTCATGCAAGGTGGAAGAGGCTGAAGACCTCTTCGATCTTTACCTGCCTGTTTTGCGTCATGAACAGCAAATAGGTTTCGGTTTGGCTCTGCGTAAGGAGACGTTGCACCGGCGTGGTGTGCTTAGTTCCGCGAAGGCGCGTGATCCTGGCCCAAAAATGAATGCGCAAGACCATAAGGAGCTAGATGAGCTTCTCGCGCGGTTGATAGCGAAATTAAAGGCAGCGGGGGCTGCAATACCCTCGGGCTTTTAGGCGGTTTTCATGGGGAGGGGCGGTCCAATTGACTGAGAGGGAAATGACAGCGCGGCTCGCCATCGATATCGGCGGCACCTTCACCGATGTCGCGCTAAGTGTTGCAGGGAAATATCACACTGCAAAAGTGCTGACCACGTCTAGCGCACCCGAAGAAGGCGTCTTGGAAGGCATTTCGCTGGCACTCGAAAAAGCCGGGGTCGAAAGCTCTGGAATTGGCCTCTTAATCCACGGTACGACCCTTGCTACCAACGCGATTATCGAACGCAAAGGCGCGAAGACGGCGCTAGTGACCACCGAAGGCTTTCGTGATGTTATCGAGATAGGTTACGAAAGCCGCTATAACCAATATGACCTGGATATAGAAAAAGCCGTTCCCTTGGTCCCGCGCGTGCGCCGCCATGTGGTGGCGGAGCGCATGAACCTCAAAGGCGAAGTTTTAACGCCGCTGGATGAGGCAGCGGTCCATGATTTGGTGCCGATACTGCTGGATCAGGGCGTGGAGAGTATTGCGGTCGGCTTCCTCCATTCCTACGCCAATCCCCTTCATGAGCAGCGCACCCGAGAGATACTGCAAGAAGCTTTACCGGAAATTTCGGTTAGCCTCTCAAGCGAGATTTGCCCCGAGGTACGGGAATACGAGCGCCTGACGACGGCAACGGCGAACGCCTATGTCAGGCCCATGATGGCGGGCTACCTCGCGCGACTGGGAACACGTTTGAGGGATCTTGGCTTTGGCTGTCCGCTCCTCCTTATGACTTCAGGCGGTGGGCTTACGAATTTGGAGAATGCGAAGCGGTTCCCCGTGCGATTGGTCGAATCCGGTCCTGCCGGTGGGGCCATATTGGCTGAGCGAATTGCGAAGGAAATGGACCTCGACAAAGCCCTTTCCTTCGATATGGGCGGGACGACGGCCAAGATCTGCCTCATCAACGATTTCGCGCCCCGGCGCAATCGCGAGTTCGAGGTTGACCGGCAAGCGCGCTTTATGAAAGGAAGCGGCCTGCCGCTCCGTATTCCTGTGATCGAGATGGTCGAAATTGGCGCCGGTGGCGGTTCGATTGCGCGGGTCGACAAGTTGAAGCGCATCACTGTTGGACCTGATAGCGCGGGTGCTGAGCCTGGCCCCGCAGGTTATGACCGGGGTGGGGTGGATGCGACCATCACGGATGCGAATATCGTCTTGGGCAAGATCGACCCGGCGGCCTTTGCCGGAGGAAAGGTGCTGCTAAATCCGGCTCTTTCCTCTGAGGCTCTGGCACGGGAGGTAGGGGCTGCTCTTGATCTTAGCGCTGAAATGGCAGCCGTTGGTGTGTTGGAAATCGTAGAAGAAACCATGGCCAACGCCGCGCGTGTTCATGCGGTGGAACAGGGAAAGGCTGCCCAGGAACATACCCTCATCGCCTTTGGGGGTGCAGCCCCCCTTCATGTCTGCCGCATGGCGGAAAAGCTTGGTATTTCGAAGATAGTCGTCCCGGTAAATGCTGGGGTCGGCTCTGCGATTGGCTTTCTCTTGGCACCTGTCGCCTACGAAGTCGTGCGCAGCCGTCATATGCGCCTTCGCCAATTCGACCCGGAGCTTGCCAATAGGATCATGGTCGAGATGCAGGCGGAAGCCTTTAGAATCGTAAGTGAGGGAGCCGGTGGTCGTGACTTGGTCGAACAGCGCATGGCCTATATGCGCTACGTCGGTCAGGGTCACGAGGTGGTCGTGAGCCTCCCTATCCGCGCTTTGGCGCTTGAAGATTGTGCGACCTTACAGGCGGCTTTCGATCAGGAATACCGGCGCCTTTATCATCGCAGTTTGCCC